>NZ_JBDJLM010000031.1:0-60875 GCF_039673365.1 Pseudomonas sp. TWI923
CTCCCACACCGACCGGATGAACGCAAGCCATGCATCATCCCTGTGGGAGCCGGCTTGCCGGCGATAGGGGTTCAGGCGAAATCGAACGGGGCCAACTGAAAGCCCTGTTCATCCACCTGCAGCGTCCAGCCACGCCGATCCCAATCGCCCAGCACGATCCGCCGCGCCGGTTGCCCATCGACCACCAGCTTGTGGATCGCCGGGCGATGCGTGTGGCCATGCACCAGGGTGCGTACGCCATGGGCGGCCATCACCTTGGGCACTTCCTCCGGGGTCACGTCGACGATCTCGGTAGCCTTCATGCGTGTCTGCGAGCGGCTTTCACTGCGCAGCTTGCGCGCCAGTTTGTGCCGTGTGGACAGCGGCAGGTGCCGCAGGATCCACAGCGTCAGCGGATTGCGCAGGTAGCGGCGCAGCTTCATGTATGCCAGGTCGCGGGTGCACAGGGTATCGCCATGCATCAGCAATACCTGCTCGCCACCCAGCTCGACCACGCTGGGGTCGGCCAGCAGGGTGCAGCCGGCGGCTTCGCAGAAAGCCTGGCCGATCAGGAAGTCGCGGTTGCCGTGCATCAGGTACACCGCCGTGCCGCTGTCGCTCAGTTGGCGCAGGGCCTGGCAGATCGACTGCTGGAACGGGGTCATGGCATCGTCGCCGATCCACGCCTCGAAGAAGTCGCCAAGGATGTACAGCGCCTTGGCGTGACGGGCGCGGCCGTCGAGCAGATCAAGAAACGCCCGGACAATGTCCGGGCGTTCTTCTTGCAGGTGCAGATCGGAGATCAGCAGAATCACTCAATGATCTCGGCTTTCTCGATGATCACGTCTTCTTTCGGTACGTCCTGGTGGCCAGCCTTGGAACCGGTGGCGACTTTTTCGATGGCGTCGACAACCTCGGTGCCTTCGGTCACTTTACCGAACACGGCGTAGCCCCAGCCCTGGACATTCTTGCCGCTGTGGTTGAGGAAGTCGTTGTTGGAGGCGTTGATGAAGAACTGCGCGGAGGCCGAGTGCGGCTCCATGGTGCGGGCCATGGCGATGGTGTACTTGTCGTTCTTCAGGCCGTTGTCGGCTTCGTTCTCGATGCTGGCGCGGGTCTTCTTCTGGCTCATGCCAGGCTCGAAGCCACCGCCCTGGATCATGAAGCCCTTGATCACACGGTGGAACACGGTGTTTTCGAAGTGACCTTCTTTTACGTATTGAACGAAGTTCTCAACAGTTTTCGGGGCTTTTTCGGCGTTCAGCTCGATGACGATGTCGCCGTGGTTGGTGCTCAGTTTGACTTTGGACATGCTTAAGTTCGCTCTCAAGGCATCGGGAATAGGGGGCGCAGGGCGCTCGGGTTAGCTGACGCAGGTTCAGCGGGCCGCGGCACATGCCACAAGGTGCGCGGCGGCCATTCTGCCGGTTTAGACCGGCGGCTGCGACAAATAGCTGCGCAAATCGCGTCAGTTTGTCTGCGCCCGGCTGTCAGCAGCTTGACTGCTTCGGCTATGATAGGCCCTTTGTTTCAATCGGCCTACCCAGGCCAGCTACCTGCATTCAAGGACACTATGAGCAAGCCCACTGCCGACAACGCGCCCAACGCCGCTGCCAAAGGCGCCCCCGCCGTCCCTGTGAATTTCCTGCGGCCGATCATCCAGGCCGACCTGGACGCGGGCAAGCACAGCAGCATCGTCACCCGTTTTCCGCCAGAGCCCAACGGCTATCTGCACATCGGTCATGCCAAGTCGATCTGTGTCAACTTCGGCCTGGCCAAGGAATTCGGCGGTGTCTGCCACCTGCGCTTCGACGACACCAACCCGGCCAAGGAAGACCAGGAATACATCGACGCCATCCAGAGCGACGTGAAATGGCTGGGCTTCGACTGGGCCGGCGAGGTGCGCTATGCCTCTAACTACTTCGACCAGTTGCACGACTGGGCCGTTGAACTGATCAAGCGTGGCAAGGCCTATGTCTGCGACCTGACCCCTGATCAGGCCAAGGAATACCGTGGCAGCCTGACCGAGCCGGGCAAGAACAGCCCGTTCCGCGAGCGCAGCGTCGAAGAGAACCTCGACCTGTTCGCCCGTATGAAGGCCGGCGAGTTCAAGGACGGCGAGCGCGTGCTGCGGGCCAAGATCGACATGGCCTCGCCGAACATGAACCTGCGCGACCCGATCCTGTACCGCATCCGCCATGCCCACCATCACCAGACCGGTGACAAGTGGTGCATCTACCCGAACTACGACTTCACCCACGGGCAGTCCGATGCCATCGAAGGCATCACCCACTCGATCTGCACCCTGGAGTTCGAAGGCCACCGCCCGCTGTACGACTGGTTCCTCGACAACCTGCCGGTACCGGCGCACCCGCGCCAGTACGAGTTCAGCCGCCTGAACCTGAACTACACCATCACGTCCAAGCGCAAGCTCAAGCAGCTGGTCGACGAGCAGCACGTCAGTGCCTGGGATGACCCGCGCATGTCGACCCTGTCGGGCTTCCGCCGCCGTGGTTACACCCCGGCATCGATCCGCAACTTCTGCGAAATGATCGGCACCAACCGTTCCGACGGCGTGGTCGACATGGCGATGCTCGAGTTCAGCATCCGTGACGACCTCGACCGCACCGCGCCGCGCGCCATGTGCGTGCTGCGCCCGCTGAAAGTGGTCATCACCAACTATCCAGAGGGCCAGGTCGAGCAGCTCGAACTGCCGCGTCACCCCAAGGAAGACATGGGCGTACGCGTATTGCCGTTCGCCCGCGAACTGTACATCGACCGCGACGACTTCATGGAAGAGCCGCCGAAGGGCTACAAGCGCCTGGAGCCGGCCGGTGAAGTGCGCCTGCGCGGCAGCTACGTGATCCGCGCCGACGAGGCGATCAAGGACGCCGACGGCAACATCGTCGAGCTGCGCTGCTCGTACGATCCGGACACCCTGGGCAAGAACCCCGAAGGCCGCAAGGTCAAGGGCGTGATCCATTGGGTGCCGGCCGCTGGTAGCGTCGAGTGCGAAGTGCGCCTGTACGACCGCCTGTTCCGCTCCGCCAACCCGGAAAAGACCGAAGACGGCGGCAGCTTCCTCGACAACATCAACCCCGATTCGCTGCAGGTGCTGACCGGCTGCCGCGCCGAGCCATCGCTGGGCCAGGCTCAGCCTGAAGACCGCTTCCAGTTCGAACGCGAAGGCTACTTCTGCGCCGACCTGAAAGACAGCCAGCCGGGTCGCCCGGTGTTCAACCGCACCGTCACCCTGCGTGACTCCTGGGGTAGCTGAGGAACCGCCGTGCTCAACATCTACAACACGCTGACCAAGACCAAGGAAGCCTTCAAGCCGCTCGATGGCAACAAGGTGCGCATGTACGTGTGCGGCATGACCGTGTACGACTATTGCCACCTGGGCCACGGCCGCAGCATGGTGGCCTTCGACCTGGTCACCCGCTGGCTGCGCAAGAGCGGCTATGAGCTGACCTATGTGCGCAACATCACCGACATCGACGACAAGATCATCAACCGCGCCAACGAGAACGGCGAGTCGTTCGATGCCCTGACCGCGCGCATGATCGACGCGATGCACGAGGACGAGCGCCGCCTGAGCATCCTCAAGCCCGACCTGGAGCCCCGTGCCACCGACCATATCCCCGGCATGCACGCGATGATCCAGACCCTGATCGACAAGGGTTACGCCTACGCTCCGGGCAATGGCGACGTGTACTACCGCGTCGGCAAGTTCGTCGGCTACGGCAAGCTGTCGCGCAAGAAGATCGAAGACCTGCGCATCGGCGCACGCATCGAAGTCGACGAAGCCAAGCAGGACCCGCTGGACTTCGTGCTGTGGAAGGGCGTCAAGCCGGGCGAACCCTACTGGGATTCGCCCTGGGGGCCTGGCCGGCCGGGCTGGCATATCGAGTGCTCGGTGATGTCCACCTGCTGCCTGGGCGAGAGCTTCGACATCCACGGCGGCGGCAGTGACCTGGAGTTTCCGCACCACGAGAACGAGATCGCCCAGAGCGAGGCGGCCACCGGCAAGCAGTACGCCAACGCCTGGATGCACTGCGGCATGATCCGTATCAATGGCGAGAAGATGTCCAAGTCGTTGAACAACTTCTTCACCATCCGCGACGTGCTCGACAAGTATCACCCGGAGGTGGTGCGTTACCTGCTGGTGGCCAGCCACTACCGCAGCGCGATCAACTACTCCGAAGACAGCCTGCGTGACTCCAAAGGCGCTCTGGAGCGCTTCTACCACGCCCTGCGCGGTCTGCCGCGGGTGGCGGCCAAAGGCGGTGATGAATTCGTCGAGCGCTTCAGTGCCGCGATGAACGACGACTTCGGCACCCCCGAAGCCTGCGCCGTGCTGTTCGACCTGGTGCGCGAGATCAACCGCCTGCGTGAAAGCGACCCGGAGGCCGCTGCTGGCCTGGCCGGTCGTCTGCGTGAGCTGGGCGATGTGCTGGGTGTGCTGCAACTGGACGCCGACGACTTCCTGCGCGCAGGGGCCGAAGGCAAGGTTGACGCTGCCGAAGTGGAAGCCTTGATCCAGGCGCGCCTGCAGGCGCGGGCCGACAAGAACTGGGCCGAGTCGGACCGCATCCGCGACCAGATCACCGCCATGGGTGTGGTGCTGGAAGACAGCAAAGGCGCCACTACCTGGCGTTTGGCTGACTGAGCAGCGCTCACCCAAAGGCCGGCATTGTGACTAATCGCGGGGCAAGTCGCATCGGCGCACCGGCGCTCCCACGCCATCTTTTCAGATCGCGTGGGAGTGGCGGTGCGCCGATGCGACTTGCCCCGCGATGCTTTCATAGGTCCATGTAAGCAGCGCTCTCAACGCTGCCGTTCGGCCACCGCACGCAACGTGCGCAGCGTCACCACTGGCGCATCCACCACGAATCGGTTGGCCAGCCAGCCCGGTACATCCCCGGCCGGATCAGCCTGCAGTTGATAGGTCACCTCGGTCCGCTTTGCACCCACCGGCTTCATGATCCATTCCCCGTTGATGCGCTTTACGCGGATCAGCCCCGGTTCTTCCGGCACCCTGCCAGGGTCGGCGCTGAGGTGGCGTACCAGCGTACCGTCGTCCAGCCGCTCGGTGCTGACCTTGAGCACCATGTCCCGCGGTAGCGTGGGCCACGGCAGGTTGGTGGTGAGGTACACCCAGGTGCTGTCGCCTTCCACGTCCAGCAGGCGCATCTGCTCGCACGCATACAGCCATTTGCACGCCACCCGCAGGTTTTCCTGCAGGTCGGTGAGCGTGCGCACGCTGGCATTCATGGTGCTGACACCACGGAACTGCTGATAGGGGGAGCCGGTGACGCTGCTGAGGTAGACGCGGATACCCTCGCGGTCATAGGCCAGATGCCAGTCGTCGGCGGCCAGCAGCGGGGCCGGTAGCGACAGCAGCAGGGCAAGCAGCAGGCGGGAGAGGGGCATGATCGGTGGCCGCAGCAAGGGCAAGCTGCAAGTATGGCCACAAAAACAAAGCCCGCCATCAAGGCGGGCTTTGCAAACATCAACCTGAACTCAACGCTGCGGGTTGAGGGTCAGGTGCACGTGGCGGTTGACGTCTTTGTACAGCAGGTAGCTGAACGGGCCCGGGCCAC
The DNA here is from genome assembly GCF_039673365.1 of Pseudomonas sp. TWI923. Classification (NCBI taxonomy): domain Bacteria; kingdom Pseudomonadati; phylum Pseudomonadota; class Gammaproteobacteria; order Pseudomonadales; family Pseudomonadaceae; genus Pseudomonas; species Pseudomonas sp. TWI923. Next base: position 5,583 of record NZ_JBDJLM010000031.1, read on the forward strand.
CGGAGTAGCAGGCCTGCGGGCAGAAGGCGCGCAGCCACATGAAGTCGCCGGCCTCGACCTCGACCCAGTCCTGGTTCAGGCGGTACACAGCTTTACCTTCCAGGACATAAAGGCCGTGTTCCATGACGTGGGTTTCGGCGAACGGGATCACGCCGCCCGGCTGGAAGGTCACGATGTTGACGTGCATGTCGTGGCGCATGTCGGCCATGTCGACGAAGCGGGTGGTCTTCCAGGCGCCTTCGGTGCCCGGCATCTCGATGACGGTGGCGTTGTCGCGGTGGGTGACGAACGACTCCGGCACCGGCAGGCCTTCGACTTTCTGGTAGTGCTTGCGCAGCCAGTGGAAGGTGACGTTGGCCTGGCTGTTGTTGCGCAGGCTCCACTCGGCGCCCGGGGCCAGGAAGGCGTAGCCGCCTGGGACCAGGGTGTGGTGCTTGCCTTCGACGGTGATGTCGATCTGGCCTTCGACCACGAACAGTACCGCTTCGGCGTTCGGGTCCAGCTCAGGGCGCTCGCTGCCGCCTTCCGGGGCGACTTCGACGATGTACTGCGAGAAGGTTTCGGCAAAACCGGTCAGCGGGCGAGCGATGACCCACATGCGCATCTTGTCCCAGAACGGCAGGTGGCTGGTGACGATGTCACGCATCACGCCTTTGGGGATGACGGCATAGGCTTCGGTGAACATGGCACGGTCAGTCAGCAGCTCGGTCTGAGCCGGGTGCCCACCGTGGGGGGCGAAGTAGGATGGTTTCGACATGAACGGTCTCGACTTGTTGTTCTCTCCCCATGCCTTTGACCACACCGGCCGGTGCGTGCAGGGGATGCCGGGACAGCATAAGAGCCTGTCCGCGCCATCCACAAATTAAATGTTGAAATACCGGGTATTTGCTTACTGAATGCGTACCTGGCGGCCGACATGCTCCGCCGGCAAGCGGTCGCCGTTGCCGAACAGCTTGTGGCGCAAGGTGCCATCGTTGTAGGCGGTGGGGTAGCGGCCGCGGCGTTGCAGTTCGGGCACCAACAGCTCGACCACATGGGCCAGATCGTCCGGTTGCACCGCATAGGTGAGGTTGAAACCGTCGATGCCGGTCTGGTCCAGCCACTGCTCCAGCTGGTCGGCCACTTCGCTGGCGCTGCCCACCAGCACTGGGCCGCGCCCACCCAGGCCGACGAACTCAGCGGCTTCGCGCACGGTCCAGCGGCGGTTCGGGTCGGCGGCGGTGAACGCCGCCAGGGCGGCGCGGCCGGCGTCATTCTCTACATATTCAATGGGCGCGTCGGGGTCCAGGCCTGCGAAGTCGATGCCGGTCCAGCCCGACAGCAGCGCCAGGGCGGCGTCGAGGTCTACGTAGCGGCGGTATTCGGCGAAGCGCGCTTCGGCCTGCTCGCGGGTAGCGCCAACGATCAGCAGTGCCTGTGCATAGATCAGCACCTCGTCGCGCCCGCGCCCGGCTACCTCGCTGGCCTGGCGAATGCCGTCGGCATAGCGGCGCAGCACTGCGGGCGTCGGGCCACTGATGAACACGCACTCGGCGTGCCGTGCGGCGAACTGCTGGCCGCGTGCCGAGGCGCCGGCCTGGAACAGCACCGGGGTGCGCTGTGGCGAAGGTTGGCACAGGTGCATGCCGGGCACCTGGAAGTGCTCGCCGTGGTGGTTGATCGGGTGTACCCGGCTGGGCTCGATATAGCGCCCGGTTTCGCGCTCCAGCAGCACCGCATCGTCTTCCCAGCTTTGCTCCCAGAGTTTGTACAGCACCTGCAGGTATTCTTCGGCCAGGTCATAGCGCTGGTCGTGGCCGAGCTGCCGGGGCAGGCCCAGGTTGCGCGCGGCGCTGTCGAGGTAGCCGGTGACGATGTTCCAGCCGACCCGGCCATTGCTCAGGTGATCGAGGGTAGACATGCGCCGGGCGAAGGGATACGGGTGCTCGTAGGTCAACGAAAAGGTCACGCCGAAGCCCAGATGCTGCGTGACCCCGGCCATGGCCGGCACCAGCAGCAGCGGGTCATTGACCGGCACCTGCACGCCGCCGCGCAGTGCCGCCTCGGGGCCGCCCTGGTAGACGTCGTAGATGCCCAGCACGTCGGCAATGAACAGCGCGTCGAACAGGCCGTGTTCCAGCAGGCGGGCCAGGTCGGTCCAGTAGTCCAGGCGGTTGAACGCGACACTGGTGTTGTGTGGATGGCGCCACAGGCCGGGCGACTGGTGGCTGGCGGCGTTCATGCTGAAGGCGTTGAAGCGGATCGGGCGGGGCATCGTTACCTCCTTGTCAGGGCCATGGCCTTCAAGGTCTTTGAATGAGGTTGTGTGGGGGCTGCAAGGGTTCGGCGAAAGGGTTGCAGCGCCTGTGAGATCGAGCGCCGCGCGGGCGGCGCTCGATCTCACAGGCGCAGAAAGCCTCTCGTCGAACACTTGGAAGCCCCACCCCAATCACCTCGCAAGGCATCCCTGTCAGGGCAGCACAGAGGCCGGGTAAACCGCCTCGGCGACGTTCAGCTTGCGCGGGATCAGCCCCAGCCCCTGGAAAGTGTCGGCCAGCTTCTGCTGTTCGGCGACGATCTGCGGGGTGATGGCCACGGCGTTGTAGTTGCGCCGCTCGCTGGCGGTCTTGAGCACGTCGGCACCGATCCCCAGTTGCGGCGCCAGCAGGCTGGCGACTTCGCCGGGCTGGGCGTTGGCCCATTGGCTGACCTTGGCCAGCTCGCCGAAGAAGGTCTTGAGCAGTGCGCGGTGCTGGTCGGCGAAGTCGGCGGTAGACAGGTAGAAGGTGCGGTTGTTGGACAGCCCGCTGCCGTCACGCAGGTTCTTCAGGCCCGGCTGCGCTTCGGCGGCAGCCAGGAACGGGTCCCACAGCGTCACGGCCTGCACGCTGCCCGACTGCAGCGCGGCGACGGCATCGGCGGCGTTGTTGACGTAGGCCGGGGTGATGTCCTGGTAGCTCAGACCGGCCTGCTCCAGGGCCACGGCCAGCAGGTACTGGGCGTTCCAGCCGCGGCCGGTGGCCACGCGCTGGCCCTTGAGCTGGGCGACCGAGGCAATGTGGTCCTGTTCGCGCACCACCAGGCCGATGCCGCGCGGGTAGGGCTGCTCGGCGGCCAGGTAGACCACCGGCTTGCCGGCGGCCTGGGCAAACACCGAAGGCGCGTCGGCGGCGTGGCCCAGGTCGATGGCGCCGGTGCTCAGCGCTTCGAGCAGCTGTGGGCCGGCGGCGAACTCATGCCAGCTGACTTTCACCCCCTGGGGCGCCAGGGCTTTTTCCAGGGCACCGCTGCCCTTGAGAATGTTGATGCTGTTGAACTTCTGGTAGCCGATACGCAGGGTCTTGCCATCGTCGGCAACCGCGTTGGACCAAGGCAGGAGGGCGCTGGCAACGCTGGCCAGCAGGCCGCCGATCAGCAGGCGGCGCAGGGGGGAGAAGGCACGGGAAGGCACGGTGAGGGCTCCTTGAATAGGCGGAAAAGCGTGGCTCCAGCCTACGGAGCTGGCAGGGGCTATTTCAATTTGTTTATTCCATTAAGTTAGATTTTTTTGTTATTTTTATATCCATTTATTTTGTCGTGACCGACCGGTCACTGAGCCATGACATTTTTTTCACATCCCCTTGCTACGATCGCGCCACTTTCAGGAGCTCGATCGATGATGCATGTTCTGCGCAAGCGCAGTGCCCGCCTGGCCCTGGCCGTCGGTGCAGGGCTGGTGGCCAGTACCCTGGGTTTTTTCGCCTGGCAAAGTTTCTACCCGGTGCAGGCCGCTGATGGCTGGCGTGTGCAGTTGCTGCACGGCGAGGTCGACAAGGCTGCCTCGTTGTTGCCGCAGTTGGATGGCAGCCTGCTGGTGAGCCGTGAGCTCAACGGTGGCAAAGGCAGCATCATCAAGATCACCGCCGACGGCGACCGTGTGGTGCTGATCGACGGCTTGTCCAAACCCGATGGCATGGTTGCCGTGGAGGGCGGCTGGGTGTTCAGCCAGGAGGTGGGCGAGGCGCCGGTCAGCCTGTCGCGCAATGGCCAGGTCATGCCCTTGTTCCAAGGCAACAATGTGCAGGGCTTGTACAACGATGGCGAACACCTTTACGCGATCGAAGACCGCAAGGGTGATGGCCGGCTGATGCGCTACGACTGGCGCAGCGGCCAGCTGGATGTGCTGCGCTCGGGCCTGACCGAAACCGAAGGGCTGACCCGTTGCAACGACGGGCGCCTGCTCTACACCGAAAAGGCCAGCGGCAAGATCCGGGCGCTCGGCGACGATGGCCAGGACCCCGTGGTGGTCGAAGGTTTGCGCAACCCCACGTTCCTGCTCTGCGATGCACGCGGCCTGTGGATCACTGAGGACTCCACCCACCGTGCCCGGCTGCTGCGCGTCGACGGCGATGGATCGCGCCACACCGTGCTCAGTTTTCTCAAGGCACCGCAGGCGATCGTGCCCGACGGCAGCGGCGGTTACCTGCTTGCCGAGGGTGGTCGCGACCGTGTGCTGCGCCTGACGCCGCCGCAAGACTCTGCCGTGCAAGCTGTTTCCGCCCGGGAGTAGCCTGGCGGCCGAGTCAACTGGGCAGGCGTGGGCCCTTGCCGGGCAACAGACCAAGCACCAGCATGCAGCCGAACATGATCACCAGGCCACCGAAGGCTTGCAGCCAGCTCAGCGCCTCGCCGAGGAACAATGCCCCGACCAGCACGGCGACCAAGGTCACCACGAACTCGACGCTGATGGTGCGGGTGGCGCCGATGCGGGCCACCAGGTCGAAATACAGGACGTAGGTGGTGGCGCTCATCACCGCGCCACTGATGCCCAGGTAAAGCCAGTCCGCGGCCTGCGGAACGCTCGGCACCGGGACCAGCACCAGCAACGGCAAGGTCAGCAGGCCGCCCGCGAGGAATGCGCCGCCAGTCACTGTCCACGGATCCTGGCCGCGCAAGTGCAGGCTGGCGTAGTTGCTGCCGAACGCCGCGCACAGGCAGCCGCCCAACGAGGCGATGCAGCCGTGGACGAAGTCTTCGTTGACCTCCTGTGCCGGGAAGCCCACCAGCAGGATGATGCCGAGCAGGCCCAGCAGCAGCCCGGCCAGCCCTTGCAGGCTGATCTTCTCCAGCCCCCAGAGGCGGCCGATGATCATCGAGAACAGCGGAATGGTCGCGACGATAATCGCCGCCATGGCGGTGCCGATGCGCGGTGTGGCGTAGGACAGGCCGATCAGTTGCCCGGCCACGGTGGTAGCGCCCACCACCAGCAGCGGCCTGAGCAGTGGCCGCAGGCGCAGCGTGCGGCCAAGCAGGGCGGCCAGCGCGGCCAGGGTGCCTGCGGCGATCAGTGCGCGCAGGCTGACCGCACCCACCCAGCCAAAGGCATGCACCACCTTGAGAATGACCAGGAAAGAAAAGCCCCAGGCGATGGCCAGGAACAGGTAGGCGGCAAGGTCGCGGGGTTGCATGGGCAGCAGGGTCCGTCCGGGGCAGGGCAGCGCAGGCTAGCGGCAGGCACGGGGGGGAGCAAGACGCCGGGGCGCTTGCTGTCGCAAACGGAACGCCCAGGCGCCTAGTCAGTCGCGTTGCGCAACCAGCAGCAGCGACTGGGGCTGCCGCTGCTGCGGATGCTGCGGTTCTTGCAGTTCGAGCAGGCTGAAGCCGGCCATCTGCAGCGCCTTCAACCAGCTGGCCAGGGTACGGAAATACCAGGGCATCGGCTGCCAGTCACCACTGAGTCCGCAGAACGTCTCTTCGCGCCAGCCATCCTGATAGTCGCCGGCGGCGGCTGTCCACGGATGCAGGGTCTGGATCACCAGCGTGCCCTGCGCTTGCAGCAGTCCGTGCAGGGCTGTCAGCAATGGGATGATGTCCTGGTGCAGCAGGGCGAAGTTGGCGCAGACCAGCGAATATTCGTGGCCGATGTCCACCTGCCTCGCGGCCAGTTGCTCGTAGGTGGCCAGGTGTACCGCGGGCGAGCCCGCCGCATGCGCGGCAGCCACCAGGGTTGCGTCGCCATCCACCCCGACCGCTTCGACACCCCGGTTGTGCAGTGCCCGCAACAGCCAACCTTCGCCGCAGCCCAGGTCGAGCACCCGCGCCGGCTGACGGCCGAGCACGGCGAGGAGCATGGCCTGGTCGGTAACCTGGCGGCGGGACTCGATGGCGCCGCCGCGCACGGCGTCGATCCAGGCCTGGGCATTTTGCTGCCAACTGCGCAGCAGCGGGTCTTGTGGGGCTGGCATGCAAGGGCTCCGGTGGGCGTGGGTGGCACAAGGATAGGCCAGATCCGCCTTGTGTCAGGGGGCCGTTGCTCGGCACACTGGCACGTCCTCGCTAAGGAGCATGGCATGGCACTTGCGAAAGCGGATTTCACCACGCGGTTGTTGCTCGACGCCGGAATAGGCCCTGGCATGCGTGTGCTGGATGTCGGTTGCGGCAGCGGCGACGTGAGCCTGCTGCTGGCCCGCCTGGTGGATGGCGATGGCGCGGTGGTGGGCGTTGACCAGGCGGCCGGGGCGCTGGAGAGCGCCCGGCAACGCGAGGTGCCGAAGGGCGCTGCGCCACCTGAGTTTATCCACGCTGACCTGCACGCGCTGCCTGGCTCGCTGGGGCTGTTCGACGCCATCGTCGGGCGTCGGGTGCTGATGTACCAGCCGGATGCGCTCAAGGCCGTGCGGGGGCTGGCCCGGCACTTGCTGCCGGGTGGCGTGATGGTGTTTCAGGAGCATGACGCCAGCCTGACGCCGGCCAGCCTCGAACCTTTCCCCTTGCACCGCAAGGCCCAGCAGTGGCTGCAGCGCATGCTGGAGCAAGAGGGCGCCGACCTGCACATTGGCTTCAACCTGCACCGCATCTTCAGCCAGGCCGGGCTTGCGGTGGAGGACCTGCGCGCCGAATGCCTGGTGCAGACGCCCGACAGCCGCTACGCCCTGGCTGATATCGTGCGCGCCTGCCTGCCGCGGATCATCGAACAGGGCGTGGCCAGTGCCCGCCAGGTAGGTATCGAAACCCTGCAGTCACGGCTGGATGCTGAGCGCCAGGCCAGTACCGGAATCTATATCGGCGACATGCTGTACGGCGTGGTGGCGCGCAAGCGCTGACCGCTCGGCGGTGGCCAGCGCCACTGCGGCGATCACCAGCACGCTCATTCGAGTGATTGCTGTTTCAAGTGCACGAATCATCTGCACCAGGCCTCATTGTTCGATCTATTGCAGCACTCTAGCCTGAGCCTGACTTTGCAATCACCCAAGGAAACGAACATGGCCAAGCGAATAGTCCTGCGGCAGACCGGCGGCACTGAAGTCCTGAACCTGCAGGACCTGCCGGTACAACAACCCGGCCCCGGCGAGGTATGGCTGGAACAGACCGCAATCGGGGTCAACCCACTGGACGTCCTACAGCGCAAGGGCGGCGCGCCGTTGCCGCTGCCCTGCGGCCTGGGCCTGGAGGGCGCCGGGCGGGTGGCCGCAGTAGGCGCAGGCGTCACCAATGTGAAGGTGGGCGACACTGCGGGCTATGCCACCGGCCCGCTTGGCGGCTACGCCAGCGCACGCCTGTACCCGGCCGAGCGGTTGGTGAAGCTGCCGGCGGGCCTGGGCGAGGAGGAGGCCGCCGCGACCCTGTTCAAGGGCATCACCGCCCAGTACCTGCTGACCAGCACCTACCCGGTCGGCCCTGGGACGCGAGTCTTGATCTATGGCGCCGCCGGAGCGCTTGGCCAGTTGATGGTGCCTTGGGCCAAACACCTGGGGGCGACCGTCATTGGTGTGGTATCGCGGCCACAGAGCGTGGCCCGGGCCAAGGCCGCAGGGTGTGACCACGTGCTGCGGTTCAATGCCGCCACCCTGGCCGCCGAGGTGCGCGAGCTGACCGCCGGGGAGGGCGTGGACGTGGTCTACGACAGCGTTGGGCGCCTTTCGCTCGACGCTTCGCTGGACAGCCTGCGCCCGCGCGGTCTGCTGGTGTCGTTCGGCGGCAGTTCCGGCGCGCCGGCAGCCATCGAGGTCGCCACGCTCAATGCCAAGGGCTCGTTGTTTGTCACCCGGCCGTCACTGGCCGCCCACACCCGCACCGCCGAGGAGTACCAGGCCCGCGCGGCAAGCGTGCTGGCTGCGCTGGCCGCGGGTATCATCCAGCCGCGGATCTGGCGCCGCTACCCGTTGGCCGATGTGGCCAGGGCCCATGAGGACCTGGAGCAGGGCCGGTCGGAGGGGGCGCTGATCCTTACCCCCTGACCCCGGATGAGCCTTGCCATGGACCCCTTCGACAGCCGTCGCGCCGACGAACTTGCCACCTTGCTGGCCCTGCACGATCAGGGTTCGTTCGCCGCCGCCGGGCTCCAGCTGGAGCGCCACCCTTCGGTGCTGTCCCGGCGCCTGGGTGCGCTGGAGCAGCGTCTGGGCATCCGCCTGGTGGAACGCACCACCCGCCAGCTGCGTTTCACCGACGAAGGCGAGCGCCTGGTGGAGCGCCTGCGCCATGCCAGCCGCTTGATCGACGAGGCCGAGCAGGAGGCTGCACTGGGCGCCGCGCAGGTGCGCGGCCGCCTGCGCCTGGCGCTGCCGGCGGCCATGGGCCGGCGCTGGTTGAGCGGGTTGCTGGCGGACTTCGTGCTGGCCCACCCGCAGGTCACGATTGACGCCGAGTACGCCGACCGTTTCGTCGACCTGGTGGGCGAGGGTTTCGATGCGGCCATCCGTATTGGCGAGCTGGCCGACAACCGCCTGGTGGCCAGCAAGCTGTGCGAGCACCTGCGCATTCTCTGCGCCGCGCCTGGCTACCTGGCGCGGCATGGCACGCCGCAGTTGCCGGGCGACCTGTTCAGCCACAACTGCCTGGGCTTCAGTGGGCTGCGTTCGTTCCCCGAATGGCACCTCACCGCCAGCGGTCGCCAGGCGAGCGTCAAGGTCGCTGGCAGCCTGCGCGGCAACGACAACGAGGCGCTGCTCGAGGCGGCGCGGCGGGGCGTGGGGATTATCGCCGGTGGCGACTGGTTGATGGTCGAGGACCTGCGGGCCGGCCGGCTGGTGCGGGTACTGCCGGAGTGGCAACTGGATGAGGCCGCGGGGATCTACCTGGTGCGGCCTTCGGCGCGGCTGAACACGGCGGTGATACGGGCGTTCAAGGCGTGGCTCGAGGCCTGTTTCAAGGATGGCGCGCCATGGCGGCATGATTCTCGATACTAAATTACATTTTCTATATAAATTATTGATTTTAAAGGATTTATCCAGATTAGCGCTGGATGTGGAAAATCTGGATAAATCGCTTTCAGATACTCTTATAAGTCATTGATTTATATGGATTTATCTCTTCACAAGTGCATGCTGAGCACATTGCTCATAGTAGGTCTGTTTGATCGCCGCCGGCTTGAGTTGCGAGCGGCTGTTGTAGGTCTGCTCGGTGATGCCGAAGGCGGTCATGCGCATCCAGGGTTTGGCGAACTTGCGGGCCTGCAGCTTCTTGCGCGTGGCGTACAAGGTGACCCCGGAAAGCTTGGCCTGCTGGGCCTCGGCGGCGATCTGCGCGCCCCAGCCGCACACCTGGCGATCGTTCTGGCTCAGTGCCCGGGCCTGGGCGCCGAAGGTGGCGACGGCCAACAGGCAGCCGGCTACGCTTGCTAGAAATACCCGCATGTTGCTGTCCTAAGCGTCTGAAGGAAAACGGAGTTTGCCCGTACTTCAAACGCCCGGGGGCCAGCAATTTGCCGTCAGACGATGGCCATGCGCAGTGGGTTGTGGCGGCTGGCTCGCAGCGACACCAGGGCCAGGGCCGCCAGCCACAGTAGCGAGACCCCGTAGTTCAGGCGCTGGTACAGACCGAACAGTTCCCCGCTCGCGGCCGCCCGCGCCATCAGCAGCACCGTGACCACCGCCAGCACGGCGCACAGCAACGACCACCAGGCCAGGCCGCGCGATCGGGCCAGGCGCTGGCCGAGGCCGATCCACAGCACGCAGGCCAGGGTCAGGGAGAGGAACATCAGCAAGCCGCTGAGGTTGTGCAGTTGTTGCGACAGCGAAGGTGCCACCGGCGCACAGCCCGCATCACAGGCAAACCAACCGGTGCCCAGGCTGCCCACGCCGTGCAGCAGGATCAGCAGCGCGCTCAGCTGCGCCAGCCTGGATTGTCGCCAACGTCGCGCCAGGCCCCAGGCAAACAGGGCGAACAGCAATGCCAGGGGGAAGTTGTTGATCCATGGCGAGAGCGTGTGGGTGGGGGCGTCCACCGCGCCGAGCTGGCTCATGGCCTGTTGCAGGTGGCTGTATCCGGGGTAGGCCTTGGCGGTCAGGGTGACGCCGATCAGCAGCCAGAACGGGATCAGCAGGCCGCTGGCGAGCAACAGGCGATCGAATGTCTTCATGCAGGTTCCTTCCTTGGTGGGCATGGGCAAACGCGCAGCCTAGCGCCATGGCAGGGCATTTCGCCAGCATTCGATAACATCCCATTGCTTACCAGCAGGTGATGAGAGGTGAAATCCCCAGTGGACGTATGTGATCGTACAACCGCATGCGCTATCATCACGCCTGTCTTTCACAACAAGATGTACAGGGCATGACAGAGCAGCAGGTACAGCCACGCACCCGGCGCAAGCCGCGCAGTCTCGCGCAGGAACTGGTCACGGTGCTGACCGAGCGCATTCGCAGTGGCCAGCTCAAACCCGGCGACAAGCTTCCCACCGAATCGCAGATCATGGTCGAGGAGGGCGTCAGCCGTACCGTGGTGCGCGAAGCCATATCGCGGCTGCAGGCTGCCGGCCAGGTCGAGACCCGCCACGGCATTGGCACATTCGTCCTGGACGCGCCGACTGCCGGCGGTTTCCGTATCGACCCGGCCACCGTTGTCACCCTGCGCGAAGTGCTGGCGGTGCTGGAACTGCGTATCGCCCTGGAGATCGAGTCGGCCGGGCTTGCCGCGCAGCGGCGCAACGACGAGCAGCTGGCCGGCATGCGCGCCGCACTCGACGAGCTCAACGAAGGCGCGGCCCACGCCTCGGACGCGGTCTCGGCGGACTTCCAGTTCCACCTGCGCATCGCCCAGGCCAGCGGCAATCACTACTTCGCCGATATCATCAACCACCTGGGCACCAGCATCATCCCGCGCACCCGCCTCAACTCCGCGCGCCTGGCCCATGACGACCAGGCCCATTACATGGGCCGGCTGATGCACGAGCACGAAGCCATCTACGAGGCCATTGCCCGGCACGACAGCGAAGGCGCGAAAATGGCCATGCGCCTGCACCTGAGCAACAGTCGCGAGCGCTTGCGCCAGGCCCATGAGCAGGCCGAGGCACAGGGGGTCTGATACCTCTGCCGGCTGTACCGGCCAGTTCGCCGGCGCGGTCGGATTGTTCCATTTGTAGAACGATGCATGCCAATTTGGCCGTCTAGTGCACGATTAACCTCATCTGTAAGGTGGTGTTCATCCACGAGAGGAGGTTTCTCATGAAAAAGATTCAGGGCATCCACCGCAGCCCCCACGCCCACTGGGTGGGTGACGGTTTCCCGGTACGCAGCCTGTTCACCTACGATCATCTGGCCCGGCATATCAGCCCGTTCCTGCTGCTGGACTACGCCGGTCCCCATGATTTCGCCCCCACCACTGCCCGCCGTGGCGTCGGCCAGCACCCGCACCGCGGTTTCGAAACGGTGACCATCGTCTATCAGGGCGAGCTGGAGCACCGCGATTCCACCGGCGCCGGTGGCCTGATCGGCCCGGGTGACGTGCAGTGGATGACCGCCGCGGGCGGCATTATTCACGAGGAGTTCCACTCGCCGGCCTTTGCCAAGCGTGGCGGCACCTTGGAGATGGTGCAGTTGTGGGTCAACCTGCCGGCCAAGGACAAGCGCGCCGCCGCCGGCTACCAGACCCTGCTGGCCAGCGACATCCCGGTGGTGGCGCTGGAGGGCGAGGCGGGCAGCCTGCGGGTGATCGCCGGCCGCTACCTCGAGCACCAGGGCCCGGCCCGCACCTTCACCGACATGGATGTGTGGGACCTGCGTCTGAAGGCCGGCGCCAGCCTGCAGTTGCCGGTTGCCAGCGGGCGCAACGCGGCACTGGTGGTGCTGCGCGGCACGCTGCGGGTCAACGGCGAGCGCGAGGCCGGCCCGGCCAGCCTGGTGTTGTTCGAGCGTGACGGCGAAGGGCTGCGCATCGACGCGCTGGAGGACGTCAGCGTGCTGCTGCTCAGCGGCGAGCCGATCGACGAGCCGATCGTAGGTTACGGCCCGTTCGTGATGAACAGCCAGGCGGAGATCGCCGAGTCGTTCGACGACTTCCAGGCCGGGCGCTTCGGCCAGATGGGCGGGGTCGAAGCTGGTCCCGTCAGGTAACGTTTCATCGTCGGTAATGGGGCTGCTTTGCAGCCCTTCGCGGGTAAACCCGCTCCCACAGGTTTCGCGCCAGCTTGAGGCTTTGCGCAATCCTGTGGGAGCGGGTTTACCCGCGAAGGGCCGCAAAGCGGCCCCAATTGCATTAGCCTTCGGGCCGCCTTTTTCATGCGCCTGCAACCATGACGTTTTTCAATCGTCTCGATGCCGTTTCCTGCATTGCCGTGCAGAGCGTCGTACCGGATGCTTTATTTACTCCGACACAGCGCTTTTTCCACCCGCCGAGGCCCGTATGAAGAACGTCGAACAAATCCTCAAGACCAAGTCCCAGCATCAGACCGTCTACACCATCGGCCCTGATGACTCGGTACTGGATGCCTTGAAAATGCTGGCGGAGAAAAACGTCGGCGCACTGCCGGTGGTAGAGGACAACCGGGTGGTGGGGATCGTCAGCGAACGCGACTATGCCCGCAAGCTGGTGCTCAAAGGGCGCTCTTCGGCCGCCACGCCCGTGCGCGAAATCATGAGCGCACCCGTGGTCACTGTGGGGCCGAAGGAAAAACTCGATCACTGCATGCAACTGATGACCGATCGCCACCTGCGCCACCTGCCGGTAGTGGATGGCAGCGCGCTGTTGGGGCTGCTGTCGATCGGTGACCTGGTGAAGGAAACCATCGCCGAGCAGGCCAACCTGATCCAGCAACTGGAGCAGTACATCCGCGGCGAATGACCCAACCCCTCACTAGTGATAGGCGCGCTCCAGCTCGTCCAGCTGATGGTCGAAGCTGCGCAGGCGCGCCGACCAGGTGTACACCAACACTTCCAGATCGCGATTGAGCACGGCGGTATTGCCGCCATCACGTATCGGCGCGTCACACAGGTCCAGCTGATAGCGCTCGCGGGCCATGGCCGTGGCCACGCTGGACAGATCGCGGGCATTGGCCAGCCAGTGATGGTGGTGATCGTGGATTTCCCGGTCGAGCTCACGGCACTGCAATTTGAGGGCGTCGAGGCTCTGCTCCAACGGCGTGCCCTTGAGCTCGCCCATGACCTCTTCGAAGGTCCGCCCGGAATGCCAGTAGCTGCCCCAGAAGTAGCGGTCGAACACGGTTTCGACCCGGCGCAGCGCGACCTTGGTGTTCCAGATGGTCAGCAAAGTTCGGCCCTGGGCGACTTCGCGCTTGTTCAGGTGCAGATGTTCCCAGGCGATCCATGCCAGCCCGCACAAGGCAACCGCCGCGGTGACGGCGGCGGCGGCATAGAGGAACTGCACGGCCTGGTTCATCTGCTGGGTGTGCCGGATACCGTAGAAGTAACCGGCGGTCAGGGTGCCCAGGATCGTCACGGTGCACCAGAAACCCGGTGCGTAGGGATCTTTCATCGCGCCATCCCCTTGTTGTTTTCCTGAGCATAGCAACGGCCCCGTCAGCCATCAGGTGCCGCTCGGCGCTTTATTTACGGGGGCGACGCAAGGCTTCATTGAGCTGGTCGAACAGCTCCGCCCAGTCGGCATCCTCATTGATGCTGTCCGTCAGAAAGCCTCGCTGGGCATCATTCCAGAAGGGTGCGTCGACCAGCTTCACATCACCCTTGAGGGGAGAGTGGCTGGTGATGAACTGGTCGATACCGACAGGGTCGTCGGGCAGGCCCAGTTGCTTGAACAGTTCGGAAAACTTGTGGATCGGCGCTTCCATGGTTCACTCCTTGGGCCGGGCCGATCGTCCACGACGCCAGCCCGGCGTTGGTTGCGAGCATCAGCTCAGTTCGCGCACTTCAGCGTGCGGCACCAGTTTCAAGTATTGCTCCATGCTCATGTGAATCAGGTGATCGTGGTCACCCGCCTCAAGATAGACATCGCCTTGGCGGGTAAGGCTCGAATCGAGCAGCATTTTCATGCCATAGGCATCCCCCAGTGCCGGCACGGCGCCACGTTCGCAATCACCGAACAGCATCGGTAGCGCACTTTCACGGGTCAGCTGCCAGGCGCCGGTCATCCGCACCTCGGTCATGTCCAGATGCCGGTTGGCCGGCAGCACGGCCATGATGTAGTTGCCATGGCGGTCATCGAGCATCACCGACTTGGCGACCCGTTCAGCAGGTACGCCTGCCGTGCGGGCTGACTCAAGGCTGGTGGCCGAATGTGGATGGGGAACAATGTCGTAATCGCAGTTGGCCTGGTCCAGGCGCTGCTGAAGGGTCTTGGCCATACGCATGATGCACCTCCGGTTTCGCCCCCATCCACAAGTTTAGGCCGCAGCCAGACGGCCACAGCTAAACTTCAACTACAGGCCCCCATGAGGTGACGACAGGTGATCGCTCACGGCTGGCGCGTGTTGCTGTTGCTGTTGCTGCTCGGCTTTGCCCCGGGTGGGCAAGCCGCGCCCGGGGGCAGCGTGTGGCTGCTGAGCATCGACGACGCCATCGGCCCGGCCAGCGCCGACTACCTGCTGCGCGGGCTGCAACAGGCACAGGCGCAGGGCGCGCAATTGCTGGTGATCCGCCTCGACACCCCCGGCGGGCTCGACAGCGCCATGCGCCAGATCAACAAGGCCATCCTTGCCAGCCCCGTGCCGGTGGCCACCTACGTTGCCCCCAGCGGTGCCCGGGCGGCCAGCGCCGGCACCTACATCCTGTACGCCAGCCACATCGCGGCCATGGCCCCCGGCACCAACCTGGGCGCCGCCACGCCGGTGCAGATCGGCATGCCGGGTAGCCCCGAGAAGGCCGCCGACAACAACCAAGACACCCTCGCCCGTAAACAGGTCAACGACGCCGCCTACATCCGTGGCCTGGCCCAGCTGCGCGGGCGCAATGCCGACTGGGCGGAAAAGGCCGTGCGCGAGGCGGTCAGCCTGTCGGCCAGCGAGGCCCTGCGCCTGAAAGTGATCGATCAGGTGGCCAGCGACCTGCCGGAACTGCTGCGCCAGCTCGATGGCCAGAGCCTGGTTGCCGCCGGCCAGACCGTACAACTGAAAACCGTCGGAGCCACTGTGGTCGAGCACCTGCCGGACTGGCGCACGCGCCTGCTGGCAGTGATCACCAACCCCAGCGTGGCGCTGATCCTGATCATGATCGGGGTGTACGGCCTGTTGTTCGAGTTCATCAACCCTGGCACCGGGGTCGGCGGGGTGGTCGGCGGCATCTGCCTGCTGCTGGCGCTGTATGCGCTGCAGCTGCTGCCGGTGAGCCATGCCGGCGTGGCGCTGATCCTGCTCGGGCTGGCGTTCATGGTCGCCGAGGCGTTCCTGCCCAGCTTCGGCGTGGTCGGTTTCGGCGGCATCGTCGCGTTCATTGCTGGCGCTGTCATCCTGATGGACACCGACGCCCCCGGCTTCGGCATCCCGCTGGCGCTGATCGCCAGCCTGGCCGTGCTCTCGGCATTGTTGCTCGGTGGCGTGCTGGGCATGGCGATCAAGGCACGCCGCAGAGCCTTGGTCAGTGGTGACGCCGGGCTGGTGGGCAGCCTGGTCACGGTGACCTTCGTGCAGGCGGACAACCCCTTCCACGGCTCGGTACAGGCCCAGGGCGAACAATGGCAGGCGCAGTGCGCCACGCCACTGCAACCCGGCCAGCATGTGCGGGTGACCGCACGCAATGGCGTGATGCTGGAAGTCAGCGCCACCGCGCCAACAGCGTCAGGAGAGTGACGATGTTCATGCAATTCGGTTTCGGCACACTGCTCGTACTGGTGGCGCTACTGCTGCTGTCGGCGCTGCGCATCCTGCGCGAATACGAGCGCGGCGTGGTGTTCCAGCTTGGGCGCTTCTGGCAGGTCAAAGGCCCGGGGCTGATCATCCTGATCCCGGGGATACAGCAGATGGTGCGGGTCGACCTGCGCACCGTGGTGCTCGACGTGCCACCGCAGGACGTGATCACCCGCGACAACGTATCGGTCAAGGTCAACGCGGTGCTGTACTTCCGTGTGCTCGACCCACAGAAGGCGATCATCCAGGTCGAGGACTTTCTCGCGGCCACCAGCCAGCTGGCCCAGACCACCCTGCGCGCGGTGCTTGGCAAGCACGAGCTGGACGAACTGCTGGCCGAGCGCGAACAGCTCAATGGCGACATCCGCCAAGTGCTCGACGCCCAGACCGATGCCTGGGGCATTAAGGTGGCCAACGTCGAGATCAAGCATGTCGACCTGAACGAGTCGATGATCCGCGCCATCGCCCGCCAGGCAGAAGCCGAACGCGAGCGGCGGGCCAAGGTGATTCACGCCGAGGGTGAGCTGCAGGCCTCGGAGAAGCTGATGCAGGCGGCGCAGATGCTGGGCAAGGAACCCGGGGCGATGCAGCTGCGCTACATGCAGACGCTGGGCTCCATCGCCGGGGACAAGAGCTCGACCATCGTCTTCCCGTTGCCGATCGACCTGCTCAAGGGGCTGGTCGACCGACCACCGCAAAAGTGACTTAGACCGGCGCGCGGCGCAGCGTGGCGAGGAAGGTCGCCGCGCCGATGAACAAGCCGGCGAAGGTACGGTTCATGCGCTTTTGCTGCTTGGGCGTACGCAGCAGGCGCAGCACCCGCGAAGCCAGCCCGGTGTAGCCGGCCATCACCAGCAGGTCGACGCTGATCATGGTCACGGTGATCGCCAGGTACTGCGCCAGCAGCGGTGCATGGGGGTCGATGAACTGCGGCAGCACCGCGAGCATGAACACCAGCGCCTTGGGGTTGCTGACATTGACCAGAAAGCCGCGGAACACCAGGCTCAGCGGCTTGCCGATTGGCCGCACGCCGGACTCGTCGCTCATGTCCAACGGCAGTGCACGCCATTGTTTGTATGCGAGGAAAACCAGGTAGGCGACACCGAACCACTTGATCAGCTGGAAGGCGGTGGCCGAGGCGGCGAGGACAGCGCCGACACCGGCGGCGATGATGGCGATCTGCAGGATCAGGCCCAGTTGCAGGCCCAAGGCGTTCCAATAGCCACGCCAGAAACCGTACTGCAGGCCGCTGGACATCGAAGCAATGGCCCCGGCACCCGGCGACAGACTGATGACCCAGCACGCGGCAAAGAAGGCCAACCAGGTTTCCATCGACATCACACACCTCGCTCGAACGATTGTTACAAAACGTTAAGCTACGGTTTTGGCGAAAAAATAACCAGTGATTTTTCTGCTTGAAACGATCGCGGGGCAAGTCGCATCGGCGCACCGCCGCTCCCACGCTGGATAACGCGTGGGAGCGGGCTTGCCCCGCGATTGCAACAAGCAGCGCCCTGTCAGTCGCTCTCGACAGGTGCCTCTTGCAGTGCCACCGAAGCCTCGGCCCCACGCCAGCGCCGCACGGCCTTCTGGAAGAACTGGCTGTTCGGCACCTGCACCAGCGCCCCGCCCGCCTCGGGGGTTTCCATCAGCGTGGTGTAGAGCAGGTTGATGGCGATCACCCGGCCCTTCACCCCTGGCTTGTCGGTGGTGTCGACCAGCTCGACCACATCGCCGATGCGAAATGGCCCGACGGTGAAGATCAGCACCGCGCACAGCAGGTTGGAAAGCACGCTCCAGATGGCGAAGAAGGCCACCGCCGCCACCGCGACAAAGCCCGACAAGGCCGTCCACAGCACCGTGGCGGACACGCCCATGCGCTCCAGCACGAACAGCAAGCCGCTGCCCATGATCAGCCAGCGCAGGGCACCGCGCACCGGCACCATCAGCTCGTGCGGCAAGGGGTAGCGTTCGCCCAGGCTCTTCAGCCCACGGGCGACCATGCGCTGCAGGACGAACGCAACGATCAGGATCAACAGGATCTGCAACCCCAGCCAGAACGTGTCCATCCATTGCCCTGGCAGCAAGGAGCGCAACTCCTCCATCAGGACAGCGCCTCGAGCTCGGACTGCATGCTTTCCAGGGTCTCCAGCGCCTCCATCCAGGCCTCTTCCAGCTCGCCTTCGCGTTGCTTGAGCTTGGTCTGGCGGGCCAGCAGGTCGCGCAGCTCATCCTTGCGGGCGGCCTCGTACAGCCCGCTGTCGCCCAGCGCGGCCTCGATTTCCGCCAGCTGTGCATGCACCTGGTTGAGCTCGGTTTCGAGCTTGTCGGCGGCTTTCTTGTGCGGCGCCAACTGCTGACGCAGAGCGGCAGCGGCCTGGCGTTGAGCCTTCTTGTCAGTCTTGTCCGGATTGACCGGCGCAGTACTGACGGGCGCGTTGCGTTGACGGTACTCGACCAGCCAACGGCTGTAGTCGTCGAGGTCGCCGTCGAAGGTGTCGACCTTGCCGTCGGCCACCAGCAGGAAGTCGTCGGTGGTGCTCTTGAGCAGGTGACGGTCGTGGGAGACCACCACCACGGCACCTTCGAACTCCTGCAGGGCCATGGTCAGGGCCAGGCGCATCTCGAGGTCGAGGTGGTTGGTGGGTTCATCGAGCAGCAGCAGGTTGGGCCGTTCCCAGGCAATCAGCGCCAGGGCCAGGCGGGCCTTCTCGCCACCGGAGAAGTTGACCACCGGCTCGTCGACACGGTTGCCGTGGAAGTCGAAACCACCGAGGAAGTCGCGCAGCGTCTGCTCACGCTCAGTTGGCGCGATGCGCTGCAGGTGCAGCAGCGGGCTGGCCTTGTCGTCCAGCGAGTCGAGCTGGTGCTGGGCGAAGTAGCCGACGGCGAGGTTCTCGCCGCGCACCAGGCGACCGGCCAACGGCTGCAGCTCACCGGCGAGGTTCTTGATCAGCGTCGACTTGCCCGCGCCGTTGGGGCCGAGCAGACCGATGCGCGCGCCTGGCACCAGCTGCAACTTGACCTTCTCGAGGATGGCCTTGTCGCCATAGCCCAGGCGGGCTTCGGACAGGTCGAGCAACGGGCTGGAAATTTTCTCCGACTCACGGAAGACGAAGTCGAACGGCGAATCGACATGCGCCGCCGTCAGCTCCTCCATGCGCTCCAGGGCCTTGATCCGGCTCTGCGCCTGGCGGGCCTTGGTGGCCTGGGCCTTGAAGCGGGCAATGTACTTTTCCATGTGCGCGCGCTGCGCCTGCTGCTTCTCGTAGGCCTGCTGCTGTTGCGCCAGGCGTTCGGCGCGGGTGCGCTCGAAGGCGCTGTAACCGCCCTTGTAGAGATTGAGCTTGCGCTGCTCGACGTGCAGTACATGGTCGACCACGGCGTCGAGGAAGTCGCGGTCGTGGGAGATCAGCAGCAGCGTGCCCGGGTAGCCTTTGAGCCAGTCTTCCAGCCACAGGATGGCATCGAGGTCGAGGTGGTTGGTCGGTTCGTCGAGCAGCAGCAGGTCGGACGGGCACATCAGTGCCTGGGCCAGGTTGAGGCGCATCCGCCAGCCACCGGAGAAGTCACCGACGCGGCGGTCCATCTGCTCGTTGGTGAAACCAAGGCCGGCCAGCAGCTTGCGCGCACGGGCGTCGGCCGTGTAGCCGTCGGCGCTGTCCAGCTCACTGTGCAGGCGTGCCAGCGCGGTACCGTCGTGCGCCTGTTCGGCAGCCGCCAGCTCGGCCTGGACCTTGCGCAGGCGCACGTCGCCATCGAGCACATAGTCCACGGCGATGCGCTCGAGGGTATCGACTTCCTGGCGCATGTGGGCGATGCGCCAGTCGCCCGGCAGCAGGCAGTCGCCGCCATCGGGCGACAGCTCACCGCGCAGCAAGGCGAACAGGCTGGATTTACCGGCGCCGTTGGCGCCGATCAGGCCGGCCTTGTGACCGGTGTGCAGGGTCATCTCGGCGCCTTCTAGCAGGCGCTGCGGACCACGCTGTAAAGTGAGGTTGGATAGTCTGATCATGATGGTCGCGGAGTCTACCAGCTTCGCTGACCACTGGCGCGAGTGAAACCATGCACACCGACCTGTGGAATCATGCCCTGGCGCTGTATGCGCGGCCGGGCGTCGAAGCGGCCTGCCTGACCCTGCAGGCGCTGGGCGGCGATGTCTGCCTGCTGCTCTGCGGCACCTGGCTGCAGGCGCAGGCCGTGGCCGTTGACGAAACACGCATCCAGGCGCTGCAGGCCGTGGCCGGCCCCTGGCAGCGGGAGGTGGTCATGCCGCTGCGGGCACTGCGCCGGCAATGGCGCGAACACGCACTGGCCGACCCGCAACTGGCCGTGCTGCGCGAACACGTGAAGGCGTTGGAGTTACAGGCTGAACGCACGCTGCTGGAGCGTTTGGCGCTAGTGGCGCAGGCGTGGCCTGCTGTAGCAGGCGACAGCGAAGGATGGTTGGCCCGGCTTGCACCGGCCCAGGCCCGCGACCACGACGCGCTGCAACAGCTGCGCGCCGCGGCCCGGGAGCTTCAGGAGGCCGTGGACGGCGACTGAGCTGGGGTGCTGGCGGGTGCTGCTGGTGTAGCCGGGCTGGCCGCTGCGGCAGGTGCTGCGTTGCCGGCAGGCACCGCTGGCTTGCTGGCGACAGGTTTGGCGGCAGCGGGTTTGGCCGGGGCTTTGGCGACGGCAGGCTTGGCTGGCGCTTTGGCGACGGCGGGCTTGGCGGCCGGTTTGGCTGGCGCCTTGACTGCGGCAGGCTTGGCCGGGGCTTTGGCAGCAGCAGGTTTGGCGGCCGGTTTGGCTGGCGCCTTGGCAGCGGCAACTTTGGCCGGGGCCTTGGCAGCAGCAGGTTTGGCGGCCGGCTTGGCAGCGGCAGCTTTAGCCGGGGCTTTGGCAGCAGCAGGTTTGGCGGCTGGCTTGGCGGCGGCAGCTTTGACCGAGGCCTTGGCAGCAGCAGGTTTGGCGGCTGGCTTGGCGGCGGCAGCTTTTACCGGGGCTTTGGCAGCAGCAGGTTTGGCGGCTGGCTTAGCAGCGGCGGCTTTAGCCGGGGCTTTTGCTGCTGCAGGCTTGGCGGCTGGCTTGGCAGCAGCTTTTGGTGCCGCCGCGCGCAGGTCGAGTGCCTTGGCCGCCGCTTCGCGCACCTTGCCGACACCCTGGGCCAGTTTCAGGCTTTCCTGGGCATCACGCTTGAGTTGCTGAATATAAGTACGGGTCTGGGCCTGGCGATCCTTGAGCGATTCGAGCAGCCCTTCAAGTTCACCAGCGGCTTTCTGTGCCTTGCCTTGTGCCTTGGCTTTGCCGGCCTTGGCAGCGTCCTGCAACTTCAGACGGGCACCGTGCAGTTTTTCCTGAGCCTTGCCACGTTGTTTTTCCAACTTGGCCAACAGTTTCTCGGCATCCGCCAGCGCTTGAGAGCAGGCATCTTCCAGATGTTCGAGCAGGCTGCCCGAAAGTTGCTGAAGCAGGTGCAATGGCGTACTGACTGGCTTCTTTTTAGCCGACATGATTTACCTCCTGGCTGACGAGAGTGCGGCTCATACTATGCTTCTGCTGCTACTGCCGCTAGGGCATGTTGACAGTATCAGTAGCGCCGCGTTGCATGCCTGGGCAAAGTTGTTGTCTTGCAGCAAAAAACAAGTGTAGTTGGTCATTATTGTATTGCGGACATTTGCACATATTCCGCCAACAAGGCTGGCATACTTCGCCCTCACTGCAGCAGGACTCGACCATGCCACGTTATCTGATGCTCGGCTTGTGCCTGGCGGCCCCGCTTGCGCTGGCCGCCCCCGAAAGTAATACCGACAACGACCTGGCCTACAGCATCGGCGCCAGCCTGGGCGAACGGCTGCGCCAGGAAGTGCCGGGCCTGCAACTCGATGCGCTGGTCGAAGGCTTGCGCCAGGCTTATCAGGGCGAACCGCCACGGGTGGCCAAGTCACGCATGCAGGCGCTTCTGCAACAGCACGATGAACAGGCCAGCGCGGCTGCAGAGCAGGCCCGGGTGGACACGCTGCTGGCAGCAGAAAAGCGCTTCATGGCCGCGGAACGTGCGCGTGCGGGTGTACACGAATTGCCCGAGGGCATCCTCTACAGCGAGCTGGCCAGCGGCGCCGGCGCGCAACCCAAAGCCAGCGGCAGCGTGCAGGTGCGGTATGTGGGCAAGCTGCCGGATGGCACAGTGTTCGACCAGAGCGAGAAACCGCAGTGGTTCAAGCTCGGCTCGGTCATCGAGGGCTGGCAGGTGGCACTGCCAAAAATGAAGGCGGGGTCGAAATGGCGGCTGGTGATCCCTTCGGCGCAAGCCTATGGCGCCGAAGGTGCGGGCGACCTGATCGCGCCCTACACCCCCCTGGTGTTCGAGATCGAACTGCTGGCCGTGGCCGACTGAATCAGGCCTGCACCGCGTCCTCGGCCTTGTGCGCGTTGTGCAGCACTTCGATCAGGCAGTCTTCCAGCTCGAAACGCTCGTGCAACAGGCTGCCCAGCTTGCCGAGCTTCTCGGCGAAGCGCTCGGGGTCGGTGCATTCGCCCTTATCGCAATGGTCATTGAAAGCCAGGGCAATCTGGGTACTTTCATCGATGCGGGGGTTGATCTGCGTGGCAAGCTCCAGGCCGCGGGTGTCGCCAAAGGCCTTGGCTTCACTGACCAGTTGCTCGCTGACTTCGAAGTGCCAGGCTGACACGTAGTCGACCAGCACCCCGCAGAAATCACGGTTCTGGTCCTTGTCGGCAAAGGCCGGCTTGGCATCGCGCAATGCGCGGAAGGCTTGCACCAATTCCTGGCGCTCCTCCAGCCAACGATCGATCAGCTTGTGAACACCGCCCCAGCGTTCCTGGGCGTTCTGGCAACTATCGAGCATGGCGATCTCTTCCCTTCTGGGTAGATGCCGCTGCACCTCGCGACACAAGTGCGTGGCACAAAGGTGACATCAGCAGGACGGCATCGGGCAGTTGTGATTTCGGTATCCGTGCTGGGAGATTATTCCCGTGCGACTTGGCCTTCAAGGTACGCAGCACACAAAGTTCATACAAGCGTTTAATACCCTTCCTACACACCGTTGGTCGAGCAACACCTTGTGCATTGCGTTGGATCAACCCGCCGCGCCCTGGCGCAGCCGAAACGCCAGCAGCCAAGACAGCGGCAGTGCGGCCAACAACAGGAATGCCAGCAGGCTCCACTCCGGCAAGGTCAGGTCGAGGAAGCTCCAACTGATGGATACGCAATCCGGGCTACCGAGCAACAGCAACCTGGCGATTTCGCCAATTGGCCGCTGCATCAGATGCGTGATCGGCAGTTGGCAATCCACCACCGGCAGCGGCTCGCCTTGCAACCAGACTTGCCGCCCGGCCAGCAGCGCGCCGCCAAGCGCGCACAGCAGCGTCAGCCACGCATAACCGCGCAGGCCACGTACCCCCGGCAAATGGATGACTGCCACCAGGCTGATCAGCGCGTACAGCCCGAGCATCAGGCGCTGGCTGAAGCACAGGGCGCAGGGTACCAGGCCAACGACGGACTCCAGGCGAAACGACGCCACGAGCACGGCAACCGAGGCCAGGAAAGCGGGAAGGAACAAGCTGCGCAAGCAGGCCAGCGACATGGGCTATGGATGTCCGCAAGAGGAAAAAGTGACTTGAAACGGTAGAGGAAAGGGGCGCTTTGTATCAAGGCGCTACAGCAGAGACAAGTCGCTGATTGGCAACGAATCAATGCTGTGGAAGGTAGGAATAATCCGGCGACTGACGGGGAAAAATCGCTTGGTCACATGAAGATGTGAACCATCCCGCCAAGCCCGCACCAGCGTACGGGCTTGGCGGGTGGTCAGGCCTGAACGCCTTCGGGCAGCGGCAGGGCCAGCAGGCGCTCATCGAGCAGCCCCAAACCCTCCTGGAACAGCTGGTTGCTGCGCTCGGTCTCGCCCAGCCCGGCCAGCAGCCGCGCCAGTTCGGCGCAGGTTTCCGGGTTGCGCTGCAGCCGCAGGCTGCTTTCCAGGTAATCGCGGGCCTTGCCCCACAAGCGGTTTTGCAAGCTCAGACGGCCGAGGGTCAGCAGCAGGCTAGGGTCCTGCGAATGGTCTTTCAACCAGCCCTCGGCAGCCTGCAGCTGACGCGCCGGGTCATCGCCGCGCACCAAGCCATAAAGGCGCGCCAGGTGGCTTTCGTAATTGCGCTTGAGCGCGCCAAGCAACACCTGCTCGGCCTCGCCCTGGGCACCCAGCTGGCGCAGCTGCTCGGCGTAGGCCAGCACCAGCCCTGGCTCCTGGCGCTGCGCCGCAGTGAGCTGCTGCCAGGCACGCTCCAGCGCCTGGCGCGCAGTCTGTGGGTCGGTACCACGGGTCACCGCCAGGCCAAGGTTCTGGCCCCAGGCGCGCCGCTCAAGCTCGGCCAGCTCGTTGGCCGGCAGCACCTTGTGCTTGCGCAGGTCGGGCAGCAGACGGATCAGCGCCGGCCAATCATCGCGCTCCAGGTACAGGCGCTGCAGCAGGCGCAGCACCTGGGCGTTGTTCGGGTGACGCTCTTGCATGGCCTGCAGCGCTTCAAGCGCACCTTCGCTTTCACCGCGGTCCATCTGCAACTGGGCATGGGTGAGGGCAATGGCCAGTTCGGCCTGGGGCTGACGCTCCAGTGCTCGCTCGAGCAGGTTGTCGCGGTCTTCGACACGGCCCTGCTCGTTGGCGGCGCGGGCGGCGCCAAGGTAGTAAAGCAGGGGTTGCCGTTCGGATTCGGCGGCGCGCTGCAGGTGGCGCTGGGCGCTGCTCCAGCGACCTTCGGCCAGGTCCAGCTGGCCTTGCTCAATGGCGATCCGGGTACGACGGCCACGGTTGCGCCGCGACCAGGGGTTGACCACGCCACTGGAGGTCAGCACCAGCCCCACCAGGTAGCGCAGCACCAGCAGCAACACAACGATGCCGACCAGCGCCCCCAGTGCCGCCCACAGCCCCGACTGATAGCGGAAGCCGCCATAGGCGATCAGCACGTAGCCGCTGTGCTTGGCGATGGCAATGCCCAGCGCCGCGGCGACGACAATCGCCAGCACCGCCAGCAGGTAGACGCGCTTCATGGCTTGGCCCCTTCAGCTTCGGCCGGCAGGTGGCGACGCTGGATGTAGGCCTGCACGGCGGCCAGGCTTTCGCTGAGGTCTGGAGTCACTACCGACACCGGTTGCTCGGCCAGCTGGTTGAGGCTGTCGAGCATGGCTTTGCTTTGCGGGTTGTCCGGGTTGAAGTTGGCCAGCAGCACGCTGCGCGCATCGTCCAGCGCCTGGTTGTAGACCTTGGCCTCGCCGTTGAGTGCAGCCCACTGGGCTTGCTCGATGGTCAGGCTGAGCGCCAGGCGCAGTTGGTTGAGCGACTGACCGGAGAGCAGCGGGCGCACGTTGTCGTCGGCGTTGAATTCGATCTGGAAGTACTTGGAGAGCTCCGCCCACCACTGCGACCAGCGGCTGGCGCCGTCACCGTCGGCGGTAAGCGCGCCCATGGCATCGGCCTGGCTGTCGAATTCCGGCGACTGGGCGCTGAGCTGCTGCACCTGTTCACGCTGTGCGGCGAGCTTGAGGAACAGCCCGGTACGGTCTGGCTGCTGGGTGCTGTTGAGCGTGGCCAGGCTGCGCGCCAGTTGCTCGCGGGCGGCGAAGGCCCCTGGATCGCTCTGCTCGCGAAGGATCTCGTCGGCACCCTCGACCAGCGCCTTGGCGCTGGCGATGTCCTGGAGTGCCGAAAGGCGCAGCGTGGCCAGGCGCAGCAAGTGTTCGGCCTCGGCCAGGCGCCATTCCTTGCGGCTTTCGCCGAGAGCGGTTTCCAGGCGCTGGCTCAGCCGCTGCTGGTCGCCCTGCAGTTGCGCCACCAGCCGCCGGCGGTCCTCCAGCTCGCTGGCTGCGGGCAGGCTGGCCAGTTGTGCGGTGAGCTGCTGCTCGCGTTGCTGCAACGCATCGGCGCGCTGGTTGAGCGCCTGAAGATGCTCGCCCTGGCCCTGTTCGCTGCCTTGCAGCTGGCGCACCTGCCAGGCACCCCAGCCGCCGATCGCGACCCCGGCGGCGCCCAGCAGCAGGGCCAGCACCGCCACGCCGCTGCCAGAGCGTCGAGCCGGTGCGGTAGTGATTTCCGGCGCCTCGGGCACCGATTTCTGTTCAGTGTGGGGCAAGACCGTTTCGCTCACGTATCCATCCTTTGCATGGCGGCGCATCGCTCAAGCTTAGCGCCTTAAGGGGCAGGTACAGCGGTTTGCTGCACAGCTGCCAGCAAGGCCGCGGCACTGGCGCCACGGCAATCCACAATCTTTCGGGCGCCCAACGCGCGGGCCTGTTCGGCGACCCGCGGGCTGGGCACGAACAAGGGCAGGCGTGAAAGCCTTGGCCAATCCGTTCCCGCTATCTGTTGCAAGTGTTCAAGACCCTGCCCACTGCTGACCACCAGGCCATTGAGGCGTTCCCCATCGATCCGGCGCGCCAGCGTGCCCGCCGGATAGTGCGGCAGGCAGCGGCGATACAGTTCCAGATAATCGACACTAGCACCTTGCTCTGCAAGACGCTCGGCCAGCAGTTCGCGACCTCCCACGCCACGCACGATCAGGACACGGGGCACAGGCCGCGTGATGGCCTCGCGCAGGGCCGGCAGGGCGAGCAGGGCCTCGCTGTCATCACCGGTCGCCGGGAAGCTTACCCGCAGCCCGCGGGCCTGGAGGATCCGCGCCGTCGCCTCGCCCACCGTGAACCAGCCCTCGGGCGGTGGCGCGATGCCGGCCTGGTCGAGCTGCTCGAGCAGCAGGCGCGCAGCCGGCTTGCTCACCACGATGATCGCTTGCGCCTGGGCGATGCCGCGCAGGCGATGGAGCTGCGCGGTGTCTGGCTCGATCGCTTCAATCGCCAGCAAAGGCAGGCTGGCACTGGCAATGCCCGCCTCGGCCAGTGACTGCGCCAGTGCCGCACAGTCCTCTTCAGGGCGGGTCAGCAGCAGGCGCCAGAGGCTCACGGGTGCCCGGCCTCGCCGTAGACTTCCTTGAGGATCGCCTCCGCGCCCTGGCCGAGCAGGTCCTCGGCAACCTGCACGCCCAGCGCCTCGGCGTTGGCGCGCGGGGCACGGGCATCGGCCACCAGCAGGGTGCCGCCGGATGGCTGGCCGACCAGGCCGCGCAGCCACAACTGCTCGCCCTCGAGCACCGCGTAGCAGGCGATGGGCACCTGGCAACCACCGTTCAGGCGTTTGTTCAGGGCACGTTCGGCAACCACTCGGTCGGCGGTATCGACATGGTGCAGCGGCGCCAGCAGCGCATGGATCTCGCTGTCGGCGCTGCGGCATTCGATGCCCACCGCGCCCTGGCCACCGGCCGGAAGGCTGTCGTCGACGCTGATGGTGTCGGTGATGCGGTCCTCGAAGCCCAGGCGGATCAGGCCGGCGGCGGCAAGGATGATGGCGTCGTACTCGCCGGCGTCGAGCTTGGCCAGGCGGGTGTTGACGTTGCCGCGCAGGAAACGGATCTCGAGGTCGGGGCGGCGCGCCAGCAACTGGGCCTGGCGACGCAGGCTGGAGGTGCCGACGATGCTGCCGGCCGGCAGTGCGTCGAGGCTTTGGAAGGTATTGGAAACGAAGGCATCGCGCGGGTCTTCACGCTCGCAGATGCAATACAGGCCCAGGCCTTCGGGGAAGTCCATGGGCACGTCCTTCATCGAATGCACGGCGATGTCGGCTTCGTTGTCGAGCAGGGCGGTTTCCAGTTCCTTGACGAACAGGCCCTTGCCGCCGATCTTCGCCAGCGGCGCGTCGAGCAGCTTGTCGCCGCGGCTGACCATCGGCACCAGGGTGACCAAGAGGCCAGGATGGGCCTGTTCCAGGCGGGCTTTTACATACTCGGCCTGCCACAGGGCCAAGGCACTTTTACGGGTGGCAATACGGATTTCGCGAGTGGACATGAAACGCCCCGAGCCAGAGAAATGCCGCTGATGATAACAGCTCCTCCTGCTGTGCCCGCAGATTCAGATCATCAATCCGTGCTGGTTCTTTCGCGGGTAAACCCGCTCCCACAGGGTTGATCGCAGGCCTGTGGGAGCGGGTTTACCCGCGAAAGAACGGGAAGGTCTCAGTGCAACGACTGCATCATCTTGCGTACGCCGGCCACATGGCGCCGGCTGACGGTCAGCGCGTCACCGTCCAGGCCTTTGAGATAGAGCTGGAAATGCCCCAGCGGCGTACGTTGCAGGCGCTCGATGCGCTCGCGGGCGACCAGGGCGTTGCGGTGGATACGTACGAAGCGCTCGCCAAACTCGTCCTCCAGCGCCTTGAGTGGTTCATCGAGCAGGACTTCACCGGCCTCGTGGCGCAAGGTGACGTACTTGTGATCAGCGATGAAATAGATGACCTGCGGCAGGGGGATCAGCTCGATGCCTTTGCGCGTGCGGGCACTGATGTGGCTGCGTGGGCCGCCGGTTTCACCGGCAGGCCGGGTCAACGCCGCCAGCTGGGCACGATTGGGTTTTTCGGCGCGGCGCAGCGCATCGCGCAGGGCCTGGGGCTGGATCGGCTTGTCGACATGGCTGAGGGTGCTTTCCTTGAAAGCCTGGCTGCCGTATTCATCATCGCCGGTGCAGAACACCACGGCAGGCGGCGCCTCGCGCTCGCACAGCCGCGCGGCGACCTGCAGGCCATCGAGGCCCGGCATGCCGATATCGAGCAACACCACGTCGGGCTTGAGGCTCTCGATCAATGCCAGGGCCTCCTCGCCGTTGGTGGCGCTGGGCTCCATCACGGTGTAGCCCTCCAGCTCGCCGAGCAACCGGCTCAGGCGTTCACGGGCTTGGGGTTCGTCATCAACGATCAGGACATTCATAATTGCGCTGGATTCCTGAGTGAGTCTCGCACGGGTATAGCGTAGACAGGTGTGGGGTGACTGGTAAGCGGTCACGCTACAGACCGGTGCGAAGGCCAAAGATTCACTGGCCTGGCAGATTCACCGCCAGTCCTTTGTCCAACTGTAGACGGTCCGTGGAACACTGCCGTTCAATCGTTGAATCTGCCATGCGCCCTCTATATCAGACGATTCTCTCGACCAGCGCCCCTGCGGTGGCGGGCGCAACCCTGCTATGATCGCGGCACTTTTATCGTTCACGCCTTCAACGAGTGAATCCATGAGCACCGACAAGACCAATCAGTCCTGGGGCGGCCGCTTCAGTGAGCCCGTCGACGCCTTCGTCGCCCGTTTCACCGCCTCGGTCGATTTCGACAAGCGCCTGTATCGCCACGACATCATGGGTTCGATCGCCCACGCCACCATGCTGGCGCAGGTCGGCGTGCTCAGCGATGCCGAGCGCGACACCATCATCGATGGCCTGAAGACCATCCAGGGCGAGATCGAGGCTGGCAGTTTCGACTGGCGCGTCGACCTGGAAGACGTGCACATGAACATCGAAGCACGCCTGACCGACCGCATCGGCATCACCGGCAAGAAGCTGCACACCGGCCGTAGCCGCAACGACCAGGTGGCCACCGACATCCGCCTGTGGCTGCGCGACGAGATCGACCTGATCCTGGCCGAGATCACCCGCCTGCAGCAGGGCCTGCTGGAGCAGGCCGAGCGCGAAGCCGAGACCATCATGCCCGGCTTCACCCACCTGCAGACCGCCCAGCCGGTGACCTTCGGCCACCATCTGCTGGCCTGGTTCGAAATGCTCAGCCGTGACTACGAGCGCCTGGTCGATTGCCGCAAGCGCGCCAACCGCATGCCCCTGGGCAGCGCCGCACTGGCCGGTACCACCTACCCGATCGACCGTGAACTGACCTGCAAGCTGCTGGGCTTCGAAGCCGTGGCCGGCAACTCGCTGGACGGTGTTTCGGACCGTGACTTCGCCATCGAATTCTGCGCTGCCGCCAGCATCGCGATGATGCACTTGTCGCGCTTCTCCGAAGAGCTGGTGCTGTGGACCAGCGCCCAGTTCCAGTTCATCGACCTGCCTGATCGCTTCTGCACCGGCAGCTCGATCATGCCGCAGAAGAAGAACCCGGACGTACCGGAGCTGGTGCGTGGCAAGAGCGGCCGTGTGTTCGGCGCCCTGACCGGCCTGCTGACCCTGATGAAAGGCCAGCCTTTGGCCTACAACAAGGACAACCAGGAAGACAAAGAGCCGCTGTTCGACGCCGCCGACACCCTGCGCGACTCGCTGCGCGCCTTTGCCGACATGATCCCGGCGATCAAGCCCAAGCACGCGATCATGCGTGAAGCGGCCCTGCGTGGTTTCTCCACCGCCACCGACCTGGCCGACTACCTGGTGCGCCGTGGCCTGCCGTTCCGTGATTGCCACGAGATCGTTGGCCATGCGGTCAAGTATGGCGTGGACACCGGCAAGGACCTGGCCGAGATGAGCCTGGACGAGCTGCGCCAGTTCAGCGACCAGAT
The DNA here is from genome assembly GCF_039673365.1 of Pseudomonas sp. TWI923. Lineage (NCBI taxonomy): Bacteria > Pseudomonadati > Pseudomonadota > Gammaproteobacteria > Pseudomonadales > Pseudomonadaceae > Pseudomonas > Pseudomonas sp. TWI923. The sequence continues at coordinate 35,941 of NZ_JBDJLM010000031.1, forward strand.
CGAGCAGGATGTGTTTGCCGTACTGACGCTGGAAGGCTCGGTCAATGCCCGTAACCACATCGGCGGTACCGCGCCGGCGCAGGTGCGTGCGGCCGTGGTGCGCGGCAAAGAGCTGCTGGCTTCGCGCTAAGCGATCAGCCGTAGGACCAATCGCGGGGCAAGCCCGCTCCCACGCAGCCCGTGCAAGGCTGCGTGGGAGCGGGCTTGCCCCGCGATCGTTTCCGGCTTAGCGCTTACCGCTCTTGACCATTTCCAGGAACGCCGGCATCGCCGCGTCCTTGTCCGCCACGATCCGCGCCATATGCGGGTTCTCGCGCAGCTTGTCGAGCAGCGCCTTGGCTTGCGGGAAGTCCTCCAGGAAGTCGATGTTCAGCACCTTCTTGCCCACCAGGCAGGCCAGGTCCACCGAGAAGCAGAACATCAGGTCGGCGATGGTCAGTTGCTCACCCGCCACATAAGGCGCGAACTTGCCATTGCGCTTGAGGGTGGCAAAGCCTGCCAGCAGGTCGGCCCGCGCCCGCTCCTTGATCAGCGGCTCCACCGCCGCGCCGAAGAACGCCTCGGCATAGCAGGTACGCGCCGGCAGCTCGATGTACAGCTCGATTTCCCTGAGCAGCTCACGGACCTTGGCCTGGCCGAAGGCATCGGCGGGCAGCAGCGCCTTGCCGGGCTGGGTCTGCTCGATGTAGTCGAGAATCACGCCGGTCTCGCTGAGAAAACCATGCTCGGTCTCCAGCACCGGCACCTTGCCGCGCGGGCTCACCGCCAGGGCCTGGGGCGCCTGGCCGCCGAAGAACAGCACCTCTTCGAACGGCAAGCCTTTCTCCAGCAGCGCCAGCTTGACCATGTTGTAGTAGTTGCTGACCGCGAATCCATGAAGCTTGAGCATTGAGACAGCCTCCAGGCCGTGTGGGGATGGCCGGGCTGTTATAGCGCCCTTCCCCAACCATGGCCAGCGTCATGGGCGCGGTCGATGGCCGGGCATTGCCGAAGCGGGCATGGCACACTGTGCGCCTCACCACAGGAGCACCGCCATGAGCGAACCCCAAGACATCGACAGCAATGATGAAGAAGACTTCGCCGAGGCCACACTGACCCAGGCCATCGAAAACCAGATCGAAAGCGGCGAACCGCCCGCGGCCAAGGCCACGTTCAACAAGCTGACCCTGGTCGGCTACGAGCGTGAAGACATCCTCAACCTCATGGCCCACGTGCTGGCCATCGAGATCGACGCCATGCTCGACGAGGACCGCCCGTTCGACACCGAGTGGTACGAAACCGCCCTGCGCGCCCTGCCGGAGCTGCCACCTGAGGCGAATCAAGGCGACATCGAGTAACCCTGACTACACTCCTGACTTCATCCTTGTCTGGAAGTCAGGAGTCGCCCTATGTCCTTCACCCCCGAACTGATCGCCGAACTGGAAGTGCTCGCCCTGTTCAACCTGGACAATCACCAGGAAGGCATCAAGGTTGGCAGCACCGCTTCCCCCGCCCTTATCGCCGCAGCCCAGCGCCTGTACGACAAAGAGCTCACCGACCAGCCTGATGGTGGCTACCTCACCAGCCTGGGCAACGATGCCGCCGAAAGCGTCCGGTTGCTCCTGAACATCCTCAAGACACCACAGCCGGCCTGATTTCGCCGAGCCCGCTGCCACGTCTGGTGGGAGCGGGCTTGCCCCGCGATGCACCGCAAACGGACGCTGTAAATCTGACGCCAAAAAGCCAGCAACCCCTTATCCGACCGCATCACTCAGGCTAAACTCGCCATTGCTCCGCAGCCCGCCTGAGTGCGCAATGAACCACCCTCACGAAATTCGCCCCGACATCGCCCAAGGCATCGACCGCAAGGAGCTGTCGCGGCTGCGCGCGCGCTTTCTGAAGGTCAGCCAGGGGCGCCTGGGGCGCGCCATGGAGGGTCTGTCGACGCGCCAGCAACAGGTGATCACGCTGTTGCCGCTGTTCTTCCACGTCAACCACCCTCTGCTGCCAGGCTACGTCTCGGGTACTACACCCGCAGGTGTCTCGGGTTTCGAGCCAGACGCCGAATTGCTGGCCGAAGCCCAGCGCCTGACCCGCTCGTTCACCTACAAGGCCCGCCACGGCAACCCACCGCAACCGATCCACGGGCTGTTCCTGATGGGCAGCCTGGGCACCCTGGCCCAGGCCGAGCAAAGCGACATGGATGTGTGGGTATGCCACGCCGCCGACCTGAGCGAACAGGCCCTGGGCGAATTGCGCCGCAAATGCCAGTTGCTCGAGGCTTGGGCGGCCAGCCAGGGGGCCGAGGTGCACTGCTTCCTCATCGATGCGCAGGGCTTCGTCCAGGGCGCGCGCGACAGCCAGCTCAGCTCGGACGACTGCGGCACCACCCAGCACTACCTGTTGCTCGACGAGTTCTACCGCACCGCCATCTGGCTGGCCGGGCGCACACCGCTGTGGTGGCTGGTGCCGGTGTACCAGGAGCACAACTACCGCGACTACACCCAGACCTTGCTGTCCAAGCGCTTCATTCGGGCCCGTGACGACATCGACCTGGGCCACCTGGCGCAAATTCCCCAGGAGGAATACGTTGGCGCCGGGCTGTGGCAGCTGTTCAAGGGCATCGACTCGCCCTACAAGTCACTGCTCAAACTGCTGCTCACCGAGGTCTACGCCAGCGAGCACCCCCAGGTGCGCTGCCTGAGCCTGGACTTCAAGCAGGCGGTGTTCGCCAACCACCTGGAGCTGGACGCGCTCGACCCCTACGTGATGGTCTACCGGCGCATCGAAGCCTACCTGCTGCAACGCGGCGAAACCGCCCGCCTGGAGCGGGTGCGGCGCAGCCTGTACCTGAAAGTGAACAAGAAGCTCAGCAACCTCGCTTCGCGCAGCGGTGGCTGGCAACGCCGCCTGTTGGCGAAGCTGGCCGAGGAGTGGGGCTGGGACGAGCGCCAACTGGCCCTGCTCGACAGCCGCAGCCAATGGAAGGTGCGCCAGGTGGCCGTAGAGCGCCGTGAGCTGGTGGCCGAACTGAACCACAGCTACCGCTTCCTCAGCGAGTTTGCCCGCAACCAACAGGCCGACAGCCGCGCCGACCCGCGCGAACTCAACGTGCTCGGCCGGCGCCTGTACGCAGCCTTCGAGCGCCGCGCCGGGAAGATCGAGGTGATCAATCCGGGCATAGCCCCGGACCTGGCCGAAGACACCCTGACCCTGGTGCAGTCGGCCAACCGCAAGGAGCCCGGCACGTATCACTGGGGGCTGTACAACGGCAACCTGGGGGTGCACGAATGGGAGCACTTCAGCCCGATCAAGCGCTGCCGCGAACTGCTCGAACTGCTCACCTGGGCCCACCGCAACGGGGTGATCGACGGCAGCACGCGGATCGCCTTGCACCCGGGTGTCAGCGATCTCAATGATTTCGAGCTGTTCAACCTGATCGGCAGCCTGCAGCAGAGCATCGTGCTGCCGCTGGAGACGGTCAGTGAAGCCCGCCTGCTGCAACCGAGCGTGGCCGACGAAATCCTTTTGCTGGTCAACGTCGCTGTCGACCCGCTGCGCCATCACCGCGACCTGAACATCCTGATGACCACCGAGCGCACCGACTCGCTCAGTTACGCCGGGGTGCGCGAAAACCTGGTGCTGACCCTCGACCAGATCACCCTCAACAGCTGGAACGAGGTGCTGGTGCAGCGCTATGACGGCGAGCATGCCCTGATGCGTTGCCTGCGCGACCACCTCAACAGCCTTGGCCGGCGTAACCACCGCCCGCGGGTGCGGGTGCGCTGCTACTGTCACAACCGCGCCCAGGCTATCAGCCAGCGGGTAGAGGAGATCTTCGCGACCGCGCAACGGCTGCTCGATCAAGGCCTCAACCACCGTTACCTGCTGCAGGTGGCCCAGCACACCCATGTACTGGAGCTGCTGCCGGGGCAGGTCACCCTGGCCACCCTCGACGACCAGGATGGCGTGCTGGCGGCACTGGGCGAGGTCCGCAGCGCCTACAGCCCACTGCATCTGGATGCCAACGCCTTGCAGGACCACGACCTGCCGCTGGTCCTCGAGCAAGGCCGGCCAGGCTGTATCCAGGTGTTCTACCGCCTGCTCGATGGTTGGGCCGACCTGTATGTGCTGGATGAGCACAACGTCTTGTGGCAGCAGCGCGTGGTGCTGCAGGACGAGCAACACCTGTTGCTGCCACTGCATCGTTTTCTGCGGTCGATGGTGATGCGCCGCGATGCCCAACTGCCACTGGAGAGCCTGCAGCAAGCGTCGCTGGAGATCGCCTATTGCCAGTTGCTGCCTTCAGGCTTGGGCAAGGCTCGCAGCCTGGAGCCACGCCAGGCGCCGCTGGACGGCCGCCGCCAGCCTTACTACGAGGTCCAGGCGATTGTGCAGGGCGGTGCGGGCGGCGCCGTGCACGTCACGCTCTATTGCGATCAGCAGGAATTTTCCGAGCTGGAACACGGCGACCAGCTGTATGCCGTGGCCGCCCGGCAGATCCTGCGCCAGCGCCACAGCGCCGGCAGCTACCGCTGCTATATCACCGACCTGGACCTGTCCGATCTGCTAGGCGACGACCCAGGCTCGACGAGCCTGTGCCTGCGCTACAAGCGCGAGCTCGAGCAGGCCTTGAACGATGGCCTGGAGCAACTGCAGGCGGCGCTGGAGCCCTGAGGCCCAAGGGCCGCGTCAGAGGTCGAAGTCACCCGCTGCTTCCGGCTGGTACTCCACGGCCAGCAGTTCGAGCTTGAGGGTCTTGCCACCGGGGGCCGGCCAGTCGATCTGGTCACCCACCGACAGCCCCAGCAACGCACAACCGATCGGCGCCAGGATGGAGACATTGCCCTCGGGGCCGGCATCCTTCGGATAAACCAGGGTCAGGTGATAGTCCTTGCCGCTGGCGATCTCACGGCAGTGCACGCGCGAATTCATGGTCACCACGCCAGCCGGCACCTCTTCGTGACCGACCACCTGCTCGGCGCGGTCCAGCTCGTCCTGCAGGGCGAGCACACCCGGGGTGCTTTCATCGAGGCTGTCGATCAGGCGCTCGAGACGCTGTACGTCCAATCGGGTGAGGGTGAGGGAAGGTTTGGTGCTCATGATCCAGTCAGACTCCTTTGAACAGGCAATTTGCTTGAGGCAGATAAAGCAAAACCCCGCCCAAGGGCGGGGTTTGTGAATGCTGTGGCGTCACCGACGCAAGACCCGACACTACCACAGCAGGGCAAATACTCAAGCCCGCAGCATCAATGGGGTTATGCCTGGGCCCGCGCTTTCAGGGCCAGGGCCTCACGGCAGATCTGCCGGCGCCGGTCGTCGTCGGCCGCACGCCACTCGCGGATATGCTCGACATGGCGATGGCAGCCGGTGCAGACCTTGTGTTCATCGAGGCGGCACACGCTGATGCAGGGTGACGGCACGGCTGGGCTGACATTGCTGTACAGCGGCTTGGGGGGCCGAGGCTGGTCGCTCATGTCAGATTTCGTCGAAGTCCAGCTTCTCGCCGGCACGCTCCCAGACGATGCGCTCGAGCATCTCGCCGAGCAGCTCCTCGCTTTTCTCGCACACCCACTTGCCGCTCTCTTCGTCGTAGTCGAAGTGGAAACCGCCGGACTTGTCCGCCAGCCACAATTGGCGCAGTGGCTCCTGGCGGCTGAAGATCAGCTGGCTGCCGTTGTCGAATTTGATGGTCAGGACACCGGCGGAGTTTTCCATGTCCAGATCCAGGCCGCTCTCGTCGAACAGGTCTTCCAGGGCCTGTTGGGTCGCGTCGACCAGGTCGTGGAAACGCGCTTCGCTCAAACTCATGTGCATGGACCTCGAATAATGGCTGCGTTGCAAGCAAGGCGGGGAAGATACGGGCGCCAGCAGTTGAATGCAAAGACTAGCGGATGCCTGGGCGGGCCCCGTCACGGGCAAACCCGCTCCCACAACGCTCCTGTGGAGCGGGTTTACCCGTGACGGGGCTGGCACTGACAGCCCAAGAATAACGCCGCCCGGCGGGCCGGCCCTTGCATAGGCAATCGGGTGGTCGCTCGGTATACTCGGGCGCAATACTGCTTATTTCAAAGGATTTCACCAATGAAGCGCCTGATTTCCTCCCTCGCGGCGCTGGTCGCGGTTGCCTGCCTCGTTTCGGCCTGCGGTCAGAAGGGCCCCCTGTACCTGCCGGAAGACGGCAAGGACGGCAAAGGCCCGAGCAAGTCGCACCAGCAGCACAAGCACGCCCAGCCGGCCGAACAGCAAGACGAGCTGGAGCAGCCCGAGCAGTCTCCCGCGCAGTAAGGAAATCCCATGGATGCATTCAACTACCGTGGCGGCGAGCTGTTCGCGGAAGGGGTGGGCCTGTCGGCCATCGCCGAGCGTTTCGGCACCCCCACCTACGTGTATTCGCGCGCCCACATCGAGGCCCAGTACCGTAGCTATACCGATGCCCTGCAGGGTGTCGAGCACCTGGTCTGCTTCGCGGTCAAAGCCAACTCCAACCTCGCCGTGCTGAACCTGCTGGCCCGGATGGGTTCGGGTTTCGACATCGTCTCCGGCGGTGAGCTGGAGCGCGTACTGGCAGCCGGCGGGCGTGCCGATCGCGTGGTGTTCTCCGGTGTCGGCAAGACCCGCGAAGACATGCGTCGTGCCCTGGAAGTCGGCGTGCACTGCTTCAACGTCGAATCCACCGACGAACTCGAGCGCCTGCAAGTGGTAGCCGCCGAGCTGGGCAAGGTGGCCCCGGTGTCGCTGCGGGTGAACCCGGATGTCGATGCCGGCACCCACCCGTACATCTCCACCGGCCTCAAAGAGAACAAGTTCGGTATCGCCATCGCCGATGCCGAAGCCATATACGTGCGCGCCGCGCAGCTGCCAAACCTGGAAGTGGTCGGCGTCGACTGCCACATCGGTTCGCAGCTGACCACCGTCGAGCCGTTCCTAGATGCACTGGACCGCCTATTGGTGCTGGTCGATCGCCTCGCCGAATGCGGCATCCACCTGCGCCACCTGGACCTGGGCGGCGGTGTCGGCGTGCGTTACCGCGATGAGCAGCCGCCATTGGTGGCCGAGTACATCAAGGCCATCCGCGAGCGTATCGGCGACCGTGACCTGGCCCTGGTGTTCGAACCGGGCCGCTACATCGTGGCCAACGCCGGCGTGCTGCTGACCCGCGTGGAATACCTCAAGCACACCGAGCACAAGGATTTCGCCATCATCGATGCGGCAATGAACGACCTGATCCGCCCGGCCTTGTACCAGGCCTGGATGGGGGTCAGCGCAGTCAAACCCCGTGAAGGTGAAGGCCGTGCCTACGACCTGGTCGGACCGATCTGCGAGACCGGTGACTTCCTGGGCAAGGACCGTGTGCTGAACCTGGCCGAAGGCGATCTGCTGGCCGTGCAGTCCGCCGGCGCCTATGGTTTCGTCATGAGCTCGAACTACAACACCCGTGGCCGCTGCGCCGAAGTACTGGTCGATGGTGACCAGGCCTTCGAGGTGCGTCGCCGCGAAACCATCGCTGAACTGTTCGCCGGCGAAAGCCTGCTGCCGGAGTGAACCCATGCTGCTGCGTTTTACTAAAATGCACGGGCTTGGCAACGACTTCATGGTCCTCGACCTGGTCAGCCAGCACGCGCATATCCAGCCCAAGCACGCCAAGCAATGGGGTGACCGCAACACCGGCATCGGCTTCGACCAACTACTGATCGTCGAAGCGCCGAACAATCCGGACGTGGATTTCCGCTACCGGATCTTCAACGCCGACGGCTCCGAGGTCGAGCAATGCGGCAACGGCGCGCGCTGCTTCGCCCGCTTCGTGCTGGACAAGCGCCTGACCGCGAAAAAGCGTATCCGCGTCGAAACCAAGAGCGGCATCATCGAACTGGACGTGCGCAACGACGGCCAGATCTGTGTCGACATGGGCCCGCCGCGCTTCGTCCCGGCCGACATCCCGTTCATCGCCGATGAGCAGGCTTTGAGCTACCCGCTGGAAGTCGACGGCCAGGTGCACCAGATCGCTGCCGTGTCGATGGGCAACCCGCATTCGGTGCTGCGCGTCGATGACGTGCGCAGCGCGCCGGTGCATGAACTAGGGCCGAAGATCGAGCACCATCCGCGCTTCCCGCAGCGGGTCAATGCCGGCTTCATCCAGGTCATCGACCGCCACCGCGCCAACCTGCGGGTGTGGGAGCGTGGCGCGGGTGAGACCCAGGCTTGCGGTACCGGCGCTTGCGCCGCCGCCGTCGCGGCTATCGCCCAGGGCTGGATGGACTCGCCGGTAACCATCGACCTGCCCGGCGGGCGCCTGAGCATCGAGTGGGCTGGCCCTGGCCAGCCGGTATTGATGACCGGCCCGGCCGTACGTGTATTCGAAGGACAGGTTCGTCTTTAAGCGAGTAGCCGCCATGACTGAACAGCCGCACGTTGTACCCGAGCTCGACGCCGACGCAGTGGTCGCCTATCTGCGCGCCCACCCCACGTTCTTCGCCGAACATGACGAGCTGCTGATCGAGCAGCGCATCCCCCACCAGCGCGGCGACAGCGTGTCGCTGGTGGAGCGCCAGCTCAAGCTGCTGCGTGATCGCAACATCGAGATGCGCCATCGCCTGTCGCAGCTGATGGACGTAGCCCGCGACAACGACCGGCTGTTCGACAAGACCCGCCGGCTGATCCTCGACCTGCTGGATGCCGGCAGCCTGGAAGAAGTGGTAATGGCCGTTGAAGACAGCCTGCGCCAGGAGTTCAAGGTGCCCTTCGTCAGCTTGATCCTGTTCGGCGAGAATGCCGCGCCGGTCGGCCGCTGGGTGTCCGGCAGCGAGGCCCAGCAGGCCATCGGCGGGCTGATCGGTGGCGGCAAGACCATCAGCGGCAACCTGCGCGAGCACGAGCTGGCCTTCCTGTTCGGCAATGACCAGCACAAGGAGGTCGGCTCCAGCGCCGTGGCCACTCTCGAGTACCAGGGCCTGCATGGCGTGCTGGCGATCGGCAGCCGCGACCCGCAGCACTACAAGAGCAGCGTCGGCACCCTGTTCCTCAGCTACATCGCCGAAGTGCTGGGCCGCGTGGTGCCACGCTTCACCCAGACCCTACGCTCGGTGCGCTGATGGAGCGCCAGCTGGAGGCTTATTGCGCGCATCTGCGCAACGAGCGCCAGGTCTCCGAACACACCTTGCTGGCCTACCGCCGCGACCTGGAAAAGGTCATTGCCTACTGCAACAGCCAAGGCATTGGCGGCTGGCCTGCGCTGCAAGTCCAGCAGCTGCGCCAACTGGTGGCGCGCCAGCACCATCACGGGCAGTCCTCACGCAGCCTGGCGCGCCTGCTTTCGGCGGTGCGCGGGCTGTACCGCTACCTCAACCGCGAAGGCCTGTGCCAGCACGACCCGGCCGATGGCCTGGCGCCCCCCAAGGGCGAGCGGCGCCTGCCCAAGGTGCTCGACACCGACCGCGCGCTGCAGCTGCTCGATGGCGGCGTTGATGATGACTTCATCGCCCGGCGTGACCAGGCCATCCTCGAACTGTTCTACTCCTCCGGCCTGCGCCTGTCGGAACTGGCTGGCCTCGACCTCGAGTACCTCGACCTGGCCGCCGGGCTGGTACAGGTGCAGGGCAAGGGCAGCAAGAGCCGCGTACTGCCGGTCGGGCGCAAGGCGCGCGAGGCGCTGCAGGCGTGGCTGCGCCTGCGCGGCATCGGTGGCCCCCAGGACGGCGCGGTGTTCATCACCCGCCAGGGCAAGCGCCTCAGCCCACGGGCCATTCAGCTGCGGGTCAAGACCGCCGGCGAGCGCGAGCTTGGCCAGCACCTGCATCCGCACATGCTTCGCCATTCCTTCGCCAGCCACCTGCTGGAATCGTCCCAGGACCTGCGCGCGGTGCAGGAAATGCTCGGCCACGCCGACATCAGCACCACGCAGATCTACACCCACCTGGACTTCCAGCACCTGGCCGCGGTGTACGACAGCGCCCACCCCCGGGCCAAACGCAGCAAAGGCACAGACTCATGACCATCAAGCTGATCACCTTTGACCTGGACGACACGCTGTGGGACACCGCGCCGGTCATCGCTAGTGCCGAAACCGTCCTGCGCGACTGGCTCGCCGCCAATGCGCCGGTTCTGGGCGCGGTGCCGGTCGAGCACCTGTTCGCCATCCGTGAACGCCTGGTTCAGGCCGAACCCGGCCTCAAGCACCGCATCAGCGCCCTGCGCAGGCGTGTGCTGTTCCACGCCCTGGAAGAAGTCGGCTACAGCGAGAAGCACGCCCAGGAACTGGCCAACGAAGGCTTCGAGGTGTTCCTCCATGCGCGGCACCAGGTCGAGGTGTTCCCCGAGGTGCAGCCGGTGCTGGAAATCCTGCGCCACCAGTACATGCTCGGGGTGGTCACCAATGGCAACGCCGACGTGCGCCGGCTCGGCTTGGCGGACTACTTCCGCTTTGCCCTGTGCGCCGAGGACCTGGGCGTAGGCAAGCCGGATCCGGCACCGTTCATGGAGGCCCTGAAACTGGGTGGCGTGGACGCTGGGGCGGCGGTGCACATCGGCGACCACCCGGGCGACGACATCGCCGGGGCACAGCGGGCCGGGTTGCGCGCGGTATGGTTCAACCCGCAGCACAAGGCCTGGGCGGGCGAGCAAGCGCCGGATGCGCAGATTCAGCGGTTGTCGCAGTTGCCCGAGGTGCTGGCGCGCTGGCGCTGACTGGATTCACAATCCCCATCCCACATCTTCAGGCCATGCGCCATCCCTGTAGGAGCGGCCTTGTGTCGCGAAAGGGCCGCAAAGCGGCCCCGGGGATCGTTGTCGGTTCTGAAATTCTGGGGCTGCTGCGCAGCCCTTTCGCGACACAAGGCCGCTCCTACAGGGAAAATGCCTGGATCTTTCTTTCTGCAGGGCAACAGCCACAAAAAAGCCCGCAGCGACGGCGGGCTTCTTTGCAATCAGCCACTCAGATAGGGCGGCTGCCGTACTTGTTGTCCGGCTTCTTGGGCGGGTCGGCGACCACATTGGCCTCGACTTCCTGCACCTTGCCACCGCGCGAAAGAAACTCTTCCATCGCCTTGGCCAGGGCATCACGCTCCTTCTGCTTGGCTTCCATGCTCGGCATTTCGTCTACCGAAACAGCCGCCTTGGACTTGCCCTTGGCGGTCGGCGCGGGGCTGCTGTCGTCATCGCCAGCATCTTCCGCACCATCGTCGGCTGCCGCCTCGAGGCCTTCATCACCCTCGTCTTCGTCACCTACTTCGAGGTCATCATTTTCCAGATCGTCGTCGCTCATGTTCTACCTCATGACTTGCGAAAAGCAGGTTAGTTATAGACCGGTGCGACCGTAGACGGCAGTCACCGGTGAAAATTCAACTGGCCGTGGGTTGGCCACTGCCTCGGGTGTCCAGCTCCTGATGGGAGGCCCGGCACCCAGCAGGCCCTGCTCCTGGCAAGGCCTGACAACACTGTTCTTACCCTGGCTGGCCACAGGCTACTGCAAGCCTAGCAAAGGGTGGCGAAGTGTGCGGGTTACTCGTCCCACACCCTTCGGCGCGCATTCTAGCGCGCTCGCAGAAAAAGCAAAGCACCAGAAACGCCCAATGACTTGTAAGTTTTCTGCCCGGGTCGCGAACAAGACAGCGAAACCGTTTGCCGGGCGTAAAACGGCAAATTACAGGCAAAAAAATGCCCGGCGAACCGGGCAAGATTTCCAGCGTGGCGGTTACAGGTTGTAGCCGCGCTCGTTGTGTTGAGCCAGGTCGAGGCCGACCGACTCTTCTTCTTCGCTGACCCGCAGGCCCATCACCAGGTCCAGCACTTTGAGGATCACGTAGGTGACGATGGCGGTGTAGACCACGGTGAACAGCACACCTTTGGCCTGGATCCAGAACTGCGCGGCGATGTCGGTGACCGCGCCGAAGCCGCCCAGGGCCGGCGCTGCGAACACACCGGTGAGCAGCGCACCGACGATGCCGCCGATACCGTGCACGCCGAAGGCGTCGAGCGAGTCGTCGTAACCCATCTTGCGCTTGAGGCTGGTGGCGCAGAAGTAGCAGACCACGCCCGAGACCAGGCCGATCACCAGCGCGCCCATCGGGCCGACGGTACCGGCGGCGGGGGTGATGGCGACCAGGCCGGCGACCACACCCGAGGCGATGCCCAGTGCGCTCGGTTTGCCGTGGAAGACCCACTCGGCGAACATCCAGCCCAGGGCGGCGGCGGCGGTAGCGATCTGGGTGACCAGCATCGCCATGCCGGCGGTGCCGTTGGCGGCCGCCGCAGAGCCTGCGTTGAAGCCGAACCAACCGATCCACAGCATGGCCGCGCCCATCAGGGTGTAGCCCAGGTTGTGCGGCGCCATTGGCGTGGTCGGGTAGCCTTTGCGCTTGCCCAGCACCAGGCAGCAGACCAGGCCGGCGATACCGGCGTTGATGTGCACCACGGTGCCGCCGGCAAAGTCCAGCACGCCCCAATCCCACATCAGCGCACCGTCACCGCTCCAGACCATGTGCGCGATCGGCGCATAGACCAGGGTGAACCACACGCCCATGAAAATCAGCATGGCCGAGAACTTCATGCGTTCGGCAAAGGCACCGACGATGAGCGCCGGGGTGATGATGGCGAAGGTCATCTGGAAGGTGATGAACACCGCTTCAGGGAACAACGCGGTGGCAGAGGTCAGGCCCGACGGCGTGACGCCGTTGAGGAAGGCCTTGGAGAAGCCACCGATGAAGGAATTCAGGTTGAGCACGCCCTTTTCCATACCCGCGGTATCGAATGCCAGGCTGTAACCGTAGATAACCCACAGGATGCTGATCAGCCCGGTGATGGCAAAGCACTGCATCATCACCGACAGCACGTTCTTGGAACGCACCATGCCGCCGTAGAACAGGGCCAGGCCCGGGATGGTCATGAACAGGACCAGCGCCGTCGAGGTGAGCATCCAGGCGGTGTCGCCGGAGTTGAGCACCGGGGCGGCAGTTTCCTCGGCCAGGGCCAACCCTGGCATTACGAGGGACAATAGGGCTCCTAGCCCTGCGATCTTACGCAGAGTCATGTTGTTTTCTCCTGGGGCGTTGGGTTTGGTGAGGCTTTTTTGTAGCGTTTAGATCGCGTCGGTATCGGTTTCGCCGGTACGGATGCGGATCGCTTGCTCCAGATTGACCACGAAAATCTTGCCGTCACCGATCTTGCCGGTGTTAGCCGCCTTGGTGATGGCCTCGATCACCCGATCAAGGTCTTTGTCGTCGATGGCGACATCGATCTTCACCTTGGGCAGGAAATCGACCACGTATTCGGCGCCGCGATACAGCTCGGTGTGACCCTTCTGCCGGCCGAAGCCTTTGACTTCGGTCACGGTGATGCCCTGCACGCCGATTTCCGACAGCGACTCGCGCACGTCGTCCAGCTTGAACGGCTTGATGATGGCAGTGACTAGCTTCATGAAACTCTCTCCCGATTTGGTGGACTTGCCCCAGGAAAACAAACCCGTCTCAAGTCTAAGCGCAGCGCCTGGCTTTGTAACGCGTCGTCGGCTCCATCCTCCCCGCCGCGACACCTTGTGGCGGTGACCGAGGGCCTTACCACTGGGCTACGCACTGCCTGGTCACAGCGGACCGCATCAGTGCATGGCTCACCCAGGTCTTTGCAGAAACCTTGCCAGCTCCGGGAAAACACCGGAAAACAGGTAGTTGCGTGAAATAGTCGGGATTGGCCAGTCGCCAGCAGGGAAAAGCTGCACAACTTCGGTGCGCGACCTTTGGCCGCCCTGCGCAAAAAGTGTGCAGGGCAACCCGCGAAAAGGGGCGTGATACACTGCTGCCCTTTCACCCATCAACGGATAGCCTGACATGCTCGCGCCCAAAGCCCTTCTCGATGCCCTGAGCGACCAGGCCTCGCGCCTGTTCAGCGGCGACACCGCTCAGCCCCGCGCCGAACTGGAGAGCCAGTTCAAAGTGCTGATGCAGGGTGCCTTCAGCAAGCTCGACCTGGTCAGCCGCGAGGAGTTCGACAGCCAGATGGTGGTATTGGCCCGCACCCGTGCCCGCCTTGAAGCGCTGGAGAAACAGTTCGCCGAACTGGAAGCGCGGATCGCGCCAGCGCCAGCATCAGAGAAATAATCATCCCGTCTCTGGAGCGGCCCTGCCGCTCCTGCAGGGAAGGCACCCTGCCGTTGGAGCTTCCAACATATAATTGCGCTGATTAAACCAGATGAAACTTAATTCAGTTTCACCTTGCGGGTTGACTTGCCCGCTATGCTTTGCATAAAGTTCACCCGCCCTGAAAACCGGGCCTTTATTTCAACTCACGAAGAATTCAATGGACACAGTATCTAGTCGCTGCCTGGCCGCCCCTGGCTGTCAGGCACTTGAACCGGAACTCCGGGCCCGCCTCCCTGGCTGGGCAAGCCGCGCCAGAGCCTGATGCTCCGCCGTAGCTTGCCGCCCCGGGTGCCAGCCCGGTCGGAGGCAAGCTCATGAACCTCATCACCTTTATCCGTACACACCTGCACGCCCGCCTCGGGGCGCTGCACACCTGCACCCATGCGGCCCCGCCGCCCTTCCCCGCCCCCGTCGCGCGTGGCTCACGCCTGCGTGCCGCCTGGCTATCGCAACCTGGCAAAGGCTGCCTGCGCCTGCACTGGCATGCCGATGACGGCCAGGAACCGCCGAGTCGATGGCGCGCCTTGTTGTGTTTCGGCTGACGGGCGCGTCGCCACTTACATATTGAATTGCCACCAATAAGACACGAACTTTTCATCATTAAAGTTCGCGGGATTCTTATTGCCTGAAAGTTACCAGAGGAATAACGACATCATGGACTCAGCCAGTAGAAAGTTCGCTGCCGACATTAACTCCGGCACGCGCCAGCGAACGTTCAACCGCCGGAAAGACAATGTTATTTACCGATCGAATGATCGCGGCCCGAAACACGCGCACTCACCCGCCCAACCGTGAGTCGACTGTGTTTCGTGCCGCCTCCTGCGGCAGGAGCACAGCCCGATGACCGTCAAAGACCGCAACACCACCACGACTCAGGACGCTCGCCTGTCCATGCGCGCCGCCCGTGAGGCGCGCAACGGCCTGGCCGTCACCCTCGCCAACCTCGACGCCAGCGAGCTCGGCCTGACCGAGCACGAAGCTGCCAAACGCCTGCAGCGCGATGGCGCCAACGAGGTCGCCCACGACAAACCGCAACCAGCCCTGATGCAACTGCTCAAGGCGCTGCACAACCCCTTCATCTATGTACTGCTCACCCTCGCCGCCATCAGCTTCGTCACCGATTACTGGCTGCCGCTGCGCGCCGGTGACTTCGACGACCTCGACCTGACCAAGGTGATCATCATCCTGACCATGGTCAGCGTCAGCGGCCTGCTGCGCTTCTGGCAGGAATACCGTTCGAGCAAGGCGGCCGAAGCACTCAAGGCGATGGTCCGCACCACCGCCACGGTACTGCGTCGGGAGCGCCACGACACCCCCGCGCAGCTGCGCGAAGTGCCCATGAACGAGCTGGTGGCCGGCGATATCGTGCAATTGGCCGCTGGCGACATGATCCCTGCCGATATCCGCCTTATCGAGTCGCGCGACCTGTTCATCAGCCAGGCCGTGCTCACCGGCGAAGCGCTGCCGGTGGAAAAGTACGACACCCTCGGCCACGTCGCACCGAAGTCCGCCGCCGACAGCGCCACTGACGAAGGCAGCCTGCTCGACCTGCCGAACATCGGCTTCATGGGCACCAACGTGGTCAGCGGCCGCGCCCGCGCCGTGGTGGTGGCCACCGGCAAGCGCACCTACTTCGGCTCGCTGGCCAGGGCGATTGCCGGCTCGCGCAGCCAGACCGCCTTCGACCGCGGCGTGAACAGCGTCAGCAGCCTGCTGATCCGCTTCATGCTGGTGATGGTGCCGGTGGTGTTCGTGCTCAATGGCGTGGTGAAGGGTGACTGGAGCGATGCCTTCCTGTTCGCCCTGGCCGTGGCCGTGGGCCTCACCCCGGAAATGCTGCCGATGATCGTCAGTGCCAACCTGGCCAAGGGCGCCGTGGCCATGGCCAGGCGCAAAGTGGTGGTCAAGCGCCTGAACGCCATCCAGAACTTTGGCTCGATGGATGTGCTGTGCACCGACAAGACCGGCACCCTGACCCAGGACCGCATCATCCTCGAACACCATGTCGACCCGAGCGGCCGCACCGACCCACAACTGCTCGAGCTGGCCTGGCTCAACAGCCACCACCAGAGCGGCGTGAAAAACCTCATGGACCAGGCCGTGCTGCGCTTCGCTGGCGAGAACAGCGGCTTCCAGCCGCCCTACGCCTACGCCAAGGTCGACGAATTGCCCTTCGACTTCATTCGCCGGCGCCTGTCGGTGATCGTCAAGGATGCGCTCGGCGATCACCTGCTGGTCAGCAAGGGCGCGGTCGAGGAAATGCTCGCCATCGCCACCCATGTAGAAGAGAACGGCCAGCGCATCCACCTCGACGAGGCCCAGCGCCAGCAACTGCTGGCCACCGCCAGCGCGTTCAACCAGGATGGCTTTCGCGTGCTGCTGATCGGCACCCGCGAAATCCCCGCCACCGAGCGCAAGGCTCAGTACAGCACCGCTGACGAGCGCAGCCTGGTGATCCGCGGCTTCCTGACCTTCCTTGACCCGCCCAAGGAAACAGCCGGCCCGGCCATTGCCGCGCTGCGTGACATGGGCGTGAAAGTGAAAGTGCTGACTGGCGACAACCCCGTGGTCACCTGCAAAGTTTGCCGCGAAGTGGGCCTGGAGCCCGGCCAGCCACTGCTTGGGCAGGACATCGAGCGGCTGGACGACGCCCAGCTCAAGGGACTGGTCGAAGAACGCACGGTATTCGCCAAGCTCACCCCGTTGCAGAAGTCGCGGGTGCTCAAGGCCTTGCAGGCCAACGGCCACACCGTCGGCTTTCTCGGCGACGGCATCAACGACGCCCCAGCCCTGCGCGACGCCGACGTGGGCATTTCGGTGGACAGCGGCACCGATATCGCCAAGGAATCGGCCGACATCATCCTGCTGGAAAAGAGCCTGATGGTGCTCGAAGAGGGCGTGCTCAAAGGCCGCGAAACCTTCGGCAACATCATGAAGTACCTGTGCATGACTGCCAGTTCCAACTTTGGCAACGTGTTTTCGGTACTGGTGGCCAGCGCCTTCATCCCGTTCATGCCGATGCTGGCGATCCACTTGCTGCTGCAGAACCTGATGTACGACTTCTCTCAGCTGTCGCTGCCCTGGGACCGCATGGACAAGGAGTTTCTGCGCGAGCCGCGCAAATGGGATGCGCGCAACATCGGCCGCTTCATGCTGTGGATCGGGCCCACCTCGTCGATCTTCGACATCACCACCTTCGCCCTGATGTGGTACGTGTTTGCTGCCAACAGCGTGGAGATGCAGGCGCTGTTCCAGTCCGGCTGGTTCATCGAAGGGCTGCTGTCGCAGACATTGGTGGTGCACATGCTGCGCACCCGCAAGGTGCCGTTCCTGCAGAGCACCGCGGCACTGCCGGTGATCCTCGCCACGGGCCTGGTGATGTGCCTGGGTATCTACATCCCGTTCTCACCACTGGGGGCGATGGTCGGGCTGGTGCCGCTGCCGTGGGCATACTTCCCTTGGCTGGCCGCCACCCTGCTGGGCTACTGCCTGGTGGCGCAAGGCATGAAGACCCTGTACATCCGCCGCTTCGGCCAGTGGTTCTGAGGGGGACGTATGCGTGTACTGATCTGTGCGGGGCGCAACTACGCCGACCACCAGCGCTGCCGTCGCGCGCTGGACGAACTGCAGCGACAGCAACCGATCCAGGTGCTCATACACGGCGGCAGCCAGTACCTGGGTGGCGATATCGAAGCCTGGGCGCGGGAGCACGGTGCGGACATCGTGCGCTACCCGCCCAACTGGCAGTTGCACGGCAAACTGGCTGAGCGCCTGCGCAACGCTTTCATGCTGCGTGACAGCCGGCCAGACCTGGTGCTGGCTTTGCCGGGCGCAGACGATACCGAGGAACTGCTGGCTCGGGCGCGGGGTGAGGGGGTTGCGGTGGTGTGCGGCAAGCAGCCTCGCCGCTAGGTGAGGCTGCGGAAAAACCTCGACGCACTCTTTCCAGCGTGCCCGCCAGGGACACCTCTATGCTTTGCCGGGCCGCAGGATGCGGCCTGAATCACGCGAACACGGAGCGCCCATGTCCCTCGCCCTCGTCCACAGTCGCGCCCAGGTGGGCGTGCTGGCACCCGCCGTCAGTGTCGAAACCCACCTGGCCAACGGCCTGCCGTCGCTTACCCTGGTCGGTTTGCCGGAGGCCACGGTCAAGGAAAGCAAGGACCGGGTACGCAGCGCCATCGTCAACGCCGGGCTGGATTACCCGGCCCGGCGCATCACCCAGAACCTCGCACCAGCCGACCTGCCCAAGGACGGTGGGCGCTACGATCTGGCCATCGCCGTGGGGATCCTCGCCGCCAATGGCCAGGTGCCGGTGGCTGCGCTCGAAGACATCGAATGCCTGGGTGAACTGGCCCTTTCCGGGGCGCTGCGGCCAGTGCAAGGTGTGCTGCCCGCCGCGCTGGCGGCACGCGACGCCGGGCGGGCGCTGGTGGTACCACGCGAGAACGCCGAGGAAGCCAGCCTGGCCAGCGGGCTGGTGGTGTACGCGGTGGGGCATCTGCAGGAGCTGGTGGCGCACCTGAGCGGGCAACTGCCGCTGCCACCCTTTGCGGCCAACGGCTTGCTGCTGAAACAGCGGCCCTACCCTGACCTCAGCGAAGTACAGGGCCAGACCGCCGCCAAACGTGCCCTGCTGGTGGCGGCTGCCGGTGGACACAACCTGCTGTTCACCGGGCCGCCCGGCACCGGCAAGACCCTGCTCGCCAGCCGCCTGCCCGGCCTGCTGCCACCGCTGGACGAGCGCGAGGCGCTGGAGGTGGCGGCAATCCGCTCGGTCAGCGGCCACGCACCGCTGGACAGCTGGCCGCAGCGGCCGTTTCGCCACCCCCATCACTCCGCCTCGGGCCCGGCACTGGTCGGTGGCGGTAGCCGCCCGCAGCCGGGCGAAATCACCCTGGCACACCATGGCGTGCTGTTTCTTGATGAACTGCCAGAGTTCGAGCGGCGCGTGCTGGAAGTGTTGCGCGAGCCATTGGAATCGGGCGAGATCGTGATCGCCCGGGCCAGAGACCGGGTGCGCTTCCCGGCACGCTTCCAGTTGGTGGCGGCGATGAACCCCTGCCCCTGCGGCTATTTTGGCGACCCCACCGGCCGCTGCCGCTGCAGCCCCGAGCAGATCCAGCGCTACCGCAACAAACTCTCCGGCCCCCTGCTCGACCGCATCGACCTGCACCTGACGGTGGCCCGGGAGAATACCGTGCTCGATAACCAACCCAGTGGCGAAACCAGCGCCAGTGTCGCCGCTGTCGTGGCCGAGGCCCGCGCGCTACAGCAGCGTCGCCAGGGCTGCGCCAATGCCTTCCTCGATCTCAACGGCCTGCGCCGGCATTGCCTGCTGACATCGGCCGACCAGGCCTGGCTGGAAACCGCCTGTGAACGCCTCACCCTGTCGCTGCGGGCGGCCCATCGCCTGCTCAAGGTGGCGCGTACGCTGGCGGACCTGGAACAAGCCGAGGCCATTGGTCGGGCCCATCTGGCCGAAGCGATGCAGTACCGACCAGGCAGCTGACGGATCATGCACAGGGTCAATCTTCTCCATAGCTGAAATATATTTTGCGCGCTAACTATTTGCGCTCAATATTCATCTCACGCAGCAAGCAGTCGCCAAACCCATTCAGCACATCCTGGAGAACGATCATGACCCTTCGCACAATCCTCGCCCTCGGCGTTACCACCCTGGCCATCGGCACCAGCGCCGGGGCCTTCGCCACTGAAGCCAGCGCTTACCGCTACGGGATGAAGCTGGACATCGCTCAGGTGGTCTCCGTCGAGGCGCCCACCGCCATTGAGGGCCACACCAGCACCGCCATCCTGACCTACCGCGACAGCAACGGCCAATTGCAAGCCGTGAGCTACAGCCAGCCCACCACCCTTGCCAACCAGAACTGAGCCGCCGGCTCGCACGCAGAGGAATCCGCACATGAAACTGTCCCGCACCCTGACCGCTGGCCTGCTGGCCCTGGCCGTGAACAGTGCCTTCGCCGCCGGCAGCCCTGGCGTCGAACACAACACCCAAGGCTTCCTTGATGCGCTTGCCGCAGGCGGCGGCAAGCCGCTGGAAACCCTGGCGCCGAAAGACGCACGCGCCGTACTGAGCGGAGCCCAGGCCGGGGTGAAAGTCGATGTGTCGGGTATCCGCGTTGAGCGCCGGACCATTCAGGCCGACGGCCAGCCATTGCAGATCCGCGTGGTACGCCCTGAGGGCGCCACGGGCGAACTGCCAGTGTTCATGTTCTTCCACGGCGGTGGTTGGGTGCTGGGCGACTACCCCACCCACGAACGGCTGATCCGCGATCTTGTGGTCGGCTCCGGCGCAGCGGCGGTATACGTCGACTACACGCCTTCGCCAGAAGCGCAGTTCCCCACCGCGATCAACCAGGCCTATGCCGCTACCCGCTGGGTCGCCGAGCATGGCCAGGAGATCGGCGTCGACGGCAGCCGCCTGGCGGTCGCCGGCAACAGCGTCGGCGGCAACATGGCCGCGGTGGTGGCGATAAAGGCCAAGGAGGCCGGCACGCCGAAGCTGCGCTTCCAGGCGCTGCTGTGGCCGGTGACCGATGCCAACTTCAACAACGCCTCCTATAACCAGTTCGCCGAGGGCCACTTCCTGACCCGCAACATGATGCAGTGGTTCTGGAACAGCTACACCACAGACCCGCGTCAGCGCGACGACATCCATGCCTCGCCGCTGCGTGCCAGCCTGGAGCAACTCAAGGGCCTGCCACCGGCCCTGGTTCAGACCGCCGAAATGGACGTGCTGCGTGACGAAGGCGAAGCCTACGCTCGCAAGCTCGACGCCGCCGGGGTGCCGGTGACTGCGGTGCGCTACAACGGCATGATCCATGACTATGGCCTGCTCAATGTGCTGAGCACCGTACCCACTGTCCGCAGTGCCATGGACCAGGCGGCACAGGCCCTTAAAACGCATCTGCAGTAAGGGGTTGGTGCAAGCCCGCTACCACAGTCGCAAGCGTGGGAGCGGGCTTGCCCCGCGATTGGCCAATCAAAGGTTCCACTTTCAGAACGATGCTTCCCGTTAGGCCGGAATTGTCCTGTTTCTCACAACACCCGAAAATGCTCGCCTCTTCCATCGATGGCATAAGCTTCGGCAACCTGTCATCCGTTCCCTAAAGCGCTGCCTCACGCAGTTCAAGGAGTACGAGCAATGCCACACGAAGGCAGCCTTCTACAAACCGCAGTCATCTTCCTCCTTGCCGCCGTGGTCGCCGTGCCCCTGGCCAAGCGCCTGCAACTGGGCGCCGTGATCGGCTACCTGCTGGCCGGTGTGGCCATCGGCCCGCAAGCGCTGGGCCTGATCCGCGATACCGAAAGCGTCGCACACATCTCTGAACTGGGCGTGGTCTTGCTGCTGTTCATCATTGGTCTGGAGCTGTCCCCCAGACGCCTATGGCTGATGCGCAAATCGGTGTTCGGCGTCGGTACCGCCCAGGTGCTGCTGACCGGCGCGGTGATCGGCGCCATCGCCTTGTTCGGCTTCAGCCAGACGCTGCCGGCCGCCATCGTGCTCGGCCTGGGGCTGGCACTGTCTTCCACCGCCCTTGGCTTGCAGAGCCTGGCCGAGAGCAAGCAGCTCAATGCACCCCATGGCCGCCTGGCCTTTGCCATCCTGCTGTTCCAGGACATCGCTGCAATCCCGCTGATTGCCCTGGTGCCGTTGCTGGCCGCCAGTGGCCCGGACACCAGCCATGGCGACAGCTTCGAACATGGCCTGAAAGTGTTTGCCAGCATCGCAATCGTCATCGTCGGCGGCCGCTACCTGTTGCGTCCGTTGTTCCGTACCGTGGCCCGCACCGGCCTGCCAGAGGTGTCCACCGCCACAGCGTTGCTGGTGGTGATCGGCACCGCCTGGCTGATGGAAGAGGCAGGAATCTCCATGGCCCTCGGCGCCTTCCTGGCCGGCCTGCTGCTGGCGGACTCCGAGTACCGTCATGAACTGGAGTCGCAGATTGAACCGTTCAAGGGCCTGTTGCTGGGCTTGTTCTTCATCAGTGTCGGCATGGGCGCCAACCTGCGCCTACTGGTGGACATGCCGCTGGTGCTGCTGGGCCTGACTTTGTTGCTGATCGCGGTGAAGCTGGTGCTGCTGATCGGCGTCGGCCGCCTGGCCGGTGGCCTCAACAGCGCAAGCGCGCTGCGCCTGGGCATGGTGCTGGCGGCCGGCGGCGAGTTCGCCTTCGTGGTATTCAAGCTGGGCAAGGATCAGGGCCTGTTCGATACGCAAACCTACGACCTGCTGCTGATGACCATCACCCTGTCGATGGCCATCACCCCACTGCTGATGCTCGGCTGCGCCCGCGCCCTGAAGCGCCCGCAAGCAGTGCGCGAGGTGCCCGAACAGTACAAGAGCATAGAAGCCGGTAGCCCTCGCGTAGTGATTGTCGGCATGGGCCGCATGGGCCAGATCGTTTCGCGCATCCTGCGTGCGCAAAAGATCCCCTTCATCGCCCTGGAGACCTCGGTGGACGCAATCGAGATGACGCGCATGTTCGAACAGGCGCCGGTGTTCTACGGCGATCCGCTGCGCCCCGAAGTGCTGCATGCGGCCAAGGTCGGCGAGGCCGAGTATTTCATCATTACCAGTGACGACCCCGAGGTGACCATTCGCACCGCCGAGCGGGTCAAGCGCCTGTACCCGCACCTCAAGGTCATCGCTCGGGCACGCAACCGTCAGCATGTGCACAAGCTGATGGATGTCGGCGCGGAGCCGATCCGCGAGACGTTCTATTCCAGCCTGGAAATGAGCCGTCGTGCGCTGGTCGGGCTGGGGCTATCGGATGAGCAGGCCGCTGACCGTATCGCACGCTTTACCGAGCATGACGAGCAGGTATTGGAAGCCCAGGGACGGGTGCGTGACGATCGGGCCAAGGTCATGCAGACGGCCAAGGAAGCGCGGGTGGAACTGGCGCGACTGTTCGAGTCGGATGTGGATTGAGCTGCATGGGGGAGCACCCATTGCCTGCCCGCTCAACCTGCTCTATTACTGACGTTCAGCCCCCTGCAGCGAGAACACCATGCTGGCGCTCATCCAGTCCTACCCCTTGCTGCTCGGCACGTGCCTGATCATTGGCGACTTGTTGCTCTGGCAACTGATCCCCCAGCAGCACCGCATCTGGCGCATTGCCTCACGGCTGGTGATCTTCCTGCTGTTCAGCGCCGTGCTGGTCGCTGCCGGCATGAGCCCGCTGCAGCCACCACCCTGGATTGACGAAGTGTCGCGCAACCTGATGGCAACGGTGCTCGCCATTGGCTGGTGGCTGTTCGGTGCGCGCACGGTGACGGTGGTGTTCGGCCTGCTGCTGGGGGCACGTGGTAGCCATGGCGGGCGCCTGTTGCAGGATGTGATTGGGGCGCTGATCTTCCTTGCCGCAGTGGTGGCCGCAGCAGCCTATGTGCTGCAGCTGCCGGTCAAGGGGTTGCTGGCCACGTCCGGGGTGATGGCCATCGTCATTGGCCTGGCCTTGCAAAGCACGTTGAGCGATGTGTTCTCCGGGATCGTGCTCAATACCACACGGCCCTATCAGATAGGCGACTCCATCTCCATCGACGGTACCGAAGGCAAGGTGGTGGATATCGACTGGCGCGCCACGCGAATGATCACCGGCACCGGTAGCCTGGCGGTAATACCCAATTCGGTGGCGGCCAAGGCGCGGCTGCTTAACCACAGCCGCCCGGCTGATCGGCATGGGATTGCGATCAGCGTGGTGGTACCGGCCAAGGTCCGGCCAAAGCGCGTGTTCGATGCGTTGGAGAAGGCCCTGCAGGGCACCAGTGCCTTGCTCGCCTCTCCTGCCCCCAAGGTAACGGTCAAAACTTCTTCCCTGGAGTCGGTGGAATACGAGGCCAGTGCTTTCGTTGCCGACATGGCGCTCAAGACCGAGGTACGCAACCAATTGTTCGACCTTGCCCATCGCCACCTGGAGGCCAGCGGGGTGATGTGGAACGTCGACCTGACGCTTGCGCCACGCAGCCGTCAGCGCGAGCTCATCGATGAGGTGCGGGTATTCCGCTCGCTCAGCGGTGAGGAGCGTGACACCCTGAGCCAGCGCATGACGGCGGTGGAGTACCTGGCCAACCAGGTGATCCTGGGCATCGGCGACAACTCGGACCACCTGCTGGTGATTGGCAGCGGTGTGATTCAGGCCTCGGTGCGTAATGGGGACAAGCTGGTAGAAGCCGGCCGCATGGGCCCGGGCGAGGTGCTCGGGATCGAGGGGCTGGTTGACGACGATGACTCTTTCGCCGAATTCCGTACCCTGACCGGATGCCTGCTTTACCGCATCGAGAAGGAACAGGTACGCAGTTGCCTTGAGCAACGTAGTGAGGTGCAGTCGGCGTTGACCAAGTTGCAGCGGTTCCGCCGGCAGAGTAGAGAGTCACTGCTCATGCAGAAGCCTACGGAAGTGAAGAAAGGTGGGTTCCTGAGCTGGTTGCGCTAGCGTAACGCCATGCGTTGCAGGCTACGGCCCTGAAAAGACAAAGCCCCTGATCGCATTGCGATCAGGGGCTTTGGATTTGAATCTTGACGATGACCTACTCTCACATGGGGAAACCCCACACTACCATCGGCGATGCATCGTTTCACTGCTGAGTTCGGGATGGGATCAGGTGGTTCCAATGCTCTATGGTCGTCAAGAAATTCTGTGTGCTGGCCCGTCTCTCGGACGTGCCTGCGAATCTCTGTAGTTCCTACTTAAAGACAAAACCCCTACCTGCATGCGCAGATAGGGGTTTTGCGAAATGAATCTTGACGATGACCTACTCTCACATGGGGAAACCCCACACTACCATCGGCGATGCATCGTT
>NZ_JBDJLM010000032.1:0-57603 GCF_039673365.1 Pseudomonas sp. TWI923
ACGCCTAGCGCGTGGGAGCGGGCTTGCCCCGCGATGCTTTTCAGGCCGATTTTGGCCAACAAAGTCCCCCCGAGCGCTAGGTCCCAGCCCGCGCATGCGTTAGCATCCTACGCGACATTACGCATCGGTCTGTCAGGCCGTGCATACAAAAAGAATTTTGCGTACTTCTTGCTAGGGGACTTGGTGATGATGAAGAAATACCTGTCGCGATTGCTGGTCGGTGCCACCGCCCTCATCGCGGTAACCGCCGCCCAGGCCGGCGCCATCGACGACGCGGTCAAGCGCGGCACCCTGCGGGTCGGCATGGACCCGACCTACATGCCGTTCGAGATGACCAACAAGCGCGGCGAGATCATCGGCTTCGAAGTCGACATCCTCAAGGCCATGGCCAAGTCCATGGGCGTCAAGCTGGAGACCGTCTCCACCGCCTATGACGGCATCATCCCGGCCCTGCTCACCGACAAGTTCGACTTCATCGGCAGCGGCATGACCCTCACTCAAGAGCGCAACCTGCGCCTGAACTTCAGCGAACCCTTCATCGTGGTCGGCCAGACCCTGCTGATCCGCAAGGAACTGGCGGGTGAGATCAAGTCGTACAAAGACCTGAACAACGAGAAGTACCGCATCACCTCCAAGCTCGGTACCACCGGCGAGATGGTTTCCAAGAAGCTGATCGGCAAAGCCAAGTACCACGGCTACGACAACGAGCAGGAAGCGGTGATGGACGTGGTCAACGGCAAGGCTGACGCCTTCGTCTACGACGCGCCGTACAACGTGGTGGCAGTGGAGAAGGCCGGCGCCGGCAAGCTGCTGTTCCTCGAAGAGCCCTTCACCTACGAGCCGCTGGCCTTCGGCCTGAAGAAAGGCGACTACGACAGCATTAACTTCATCAACAACTTCCTGCACCAGATCAAGCATGACGGGACCTACGATCGTATCCACGACAAGTGGTTCAAGAACAAGGACTGGCTGAAGGAAATGGAATAAGGCCCAGGCCACAAGCCCAGGCTTTGACCCCGACGCGCAGGTGGCGCTGAGGGTGGTTGGTCGAGGATAGCGGCTGTATTCGACGGCCTCTTCGCGGGTAAACCCGCTCCCACAGGCATCGCCAAACCCTGTGGGAGCGGCTTTACCCGCGAAGAAGCCTACGCAACCTCACTGGCCATCACAGAAGCCCACCTTGCGCGTTTCGCATTTACGGAAGTACCCCACGTGATCAAACACAAGAAAGCACAGTGGCCCTGGCATGGGCTGACCGCGCTGGTCCTGGTGGGCCTGGCGTTCAGCCTGTACCTGGCCACCTCGATGATTTCCTATGAGTGGCGCTGGAACCGCGTTCCGCAATACTTCGCCTACAAGGCCGAGGAAACCCAGCGTGCCGCCAACCCAGGCACGGTCGAGGAAATCGTGGTGTCCGGCGACAACGCCCGGGTCACCCTGAAGGATGAAAGCGGCGACACCCAGGTGATCGAAGTGGCCAAGGACAGCATGCTGCTGGCCCGTGGCGACGACGTCGCCGAAGGCGATGCCATCGGTGTCACCCGCCATTGGGCCGCGGGGCCCCTGGCCTGGGGCCTGTGGACCACGCTCTGGCTGTCGGTGGTTTCCGGCGCCCTGGGCCTGGTGATCGGCCTGTTTGCCGGGCTGTGCCGGCTGTCGAGCAACCCGACCCTGCGTGACCTGTCCACGGTCTACGTCGAACTGGTGCGTGGCACGCCGTTGCTGGTGCAGATCTTCATCTTCTACTTCTTCATCGGCACCGTGCTCAACCTGAGCCGCGAGTTCGCCGGGGTGGCGGCGCTGGCATTGTTCACCGGCGCCTACGTGGCCGAGATCGTCCGTGCCGGCGTGCAGTCGATCGCCAAGGGCCAGAACGAGGCGGCACGCTCGCTGGGCCTCAACGGCGCCCAGTCGATGCGCCACGTGATCCTGCCGCAGGCGTTCAAGCGCGTGCTGCCGCCGCTGGCCGGGCAGTTCATCAGTCTGGTCAAGGACACCTCGCTGGTGTCGGTGATCGCCATCACCGAGCTGACCAAGAGCGGCCGCGAAGCCATCACCACTTCGTTCTCGACCTTCGAGATCTGGTTCTGCGTGGCAGGCCTGTACCTGCTGATCAACCTGCCGCTGTCGCACATCGCCAGCCGGCTCGAGCGGAGGCTTGCGCAAAGTGATTGAAGTCCGTGACCTGCTGAAAGTCTTCGACACCCGTGGCCAGGTGGTGCGCGCGGTGGACAACGTCACCACCCAGGTCGCCAAGGGCGAAGTGGTGGTGGTGCTCGGCCCGTCCGGCTCGGGCAAGTCGACCTTCCTGCGCTGCCTCAACGGCCTGGAACACTTCGACCAGGGCCATGTCGCCATCGACGGCCTGCAACTGGCCGACCCGAAGACCGACATCAACGCCTACCGCCGCGAAGTCGGCATGGTGTTCCAGCACTTCAACCTGTTCCCGCACATGACCGTGCTGGAGAACCTGTGCCTGGCACAGAAGGTGGTGCGCAAGCGCGGCAAGGCCGAGCGTGAAGCCAAGGCCCGGGCGCTGCTGGAGAAGGTCGGCATTGCGCAGAAGGCCAACGAGTTCCCGTCGCGCCTGTCCGGCGGCCAGCAGCAGCGGGTGGCGATTGCCCGCGCCCTGGCGATGGAGCCCAAGGTGATGCTGTTCGACGAGCCGACCTCGGCGCTTGACCCGGAAATGGTCGGCGAGGTGCTGGACGTGATGAAGACCCTCGCCCAAGAGGGCATGACCATGGTCTGCGTAACCCACGAAATGGGCTTCGCCCGTGAAGTGGCCGACCGTGTGCTGTTCTTCGATCACGGCAAGCTGCTGGAGGATTCGCCGCCAAGCCAGTTCTTCGACGCTCCGAAAGATCCGAGGGCGCAAGCCTTCCTGCGCCAGGTGCTCTGAAGCAGTTGCGAGCCGCAAGCCGCAAGCGACAAGAAGAAGCCGAACCGCGAATGCTCAGGCAACGCGTAGTGCTTTTTCTTGCAGCTTGTAGCTTGTAGCTTGCAGCTGCTTCAAAGGCTGAACCGCCCCACCATCCCCCGCAATTCCCGCCCCAACTGCCCCAACTCCACGCTGGACGCCGCCGTCTGCTCGCTGGCCGTGCTGGTTTGGTCCGACACATCGCGCACGTTCATCACACTGCGGTTGATCTGCTCGGCCACCACGCTCTGCTCTTCGCTGGCCGTGGCGATCTGCTGGTTCATGCCCTGGATGGTCGAGACGGTCGCGGTGATCTGCCCAAGTGCTTCACCGGCCTTGCGGCTGAGCTCGACGCTCTGTCCGGTGAGGCGCTTGCTGTCGTCGAGCAGCCCCATGACCTGCTCGGTGCCGCTGTGCAGGTTGCCGATAAGTTGCTCTATCTCTTCGGTCGACTGCTGGGTGCGCTGGGCCAGGCCACGCACCTCGTCGGCGACCACGGCAAAGCCACGCCCGGCCTCGCCGGCCCGCGCGGCTTCGATGGCCGCGTTGAGCGCCAGCAGGTTGGTCTGCTCGGACACCGACTTAATCACGTCGAGGATCGAGCCGATGCGCTGGCTTTCTTCTGCCAGATGGGCCATGGCCTGCTGGCAGTGTTCCATCTGCCCGGCGAGCTGCTCGATGCGCTCGATGGCCTGGGCCACCACCTGATCGCCCAGCTGCGCCTGGTGGTCGGCGGTGGTTGCGGCCTGCGACGCCTGTTCGGCGTTCTGTGCCACTTCCTGCACGGTGGCGCTCATCTGGTTCATCGCCGTGGCCACCTGGTCGGTCTCTTCCTTCTGCTGGCCGACCCGGTGCTGGGTTTGCTCGCTGACCGTTGCCAGCTCGTCCACCGCTTGCGACAAGCGGGTGACGCCATGGTCGATACCGCCCAGCAGCTCACGCAGGCTCAGGGTCATGGTGCGCATGCTGCCCTGCAGTTGCCCAAGGTCGTCGCTGCGGGTGACGTCGTCTATCTGGCTCAAGTCGCCTTTGGCGATACGTTCGGCCTGAAGCAAGGTCTGTTTCAGCGGCACGGTGATCTGCTGGCTGATCAGCCAGGCCGCCAAGCCGCCGATCAACAGGGCCAGCAGGGCGACGCTGGTCATCAGGCTGCGTGAGGCCAGCGCCTGCTCGTCGCGCAGGGCGATCTGGTTGTCACTGAGCTCGCGGCTGCTGGTGGTGATCTGGTCGCCCAGCTGCTCCATCTCGTTCTGCAGCAACTCCACGGCGATCGCTGAGCGCGCGTACTGGCGTAGTTGCTCGCGGTAGCGGGCCAGACCGGCGGCAACGGGGGCGCTCAGGCGTTCATCCAGGCCCAGGCGCTTTATCAGCTGATCGAGTTGCCCGAGCGTGGCTTGCGCGGCATCCATGGCGGGTTGGCCGACTTCCTCGAAGGCTTGCAGCGGGTCGCTGTAGTAGGCCGGGATGGCGGCGCGCTGGTTGGCCATTTCCACATGGCGGTTGAGCGTATCGATCAGGGTGAGTGCCTGGCCCTGGGCGGCTGGTTGGTCGAACTGGCTCAAGCGCTTGACCAGCTCACCTTGCAGGGCGCTGATGTGCTGGTCCTGTTCGGACTCCTGCTGCTGCAGGGCTGCGTGGTGCTGCTGGCGTATCGCCACGGCCTGCTGCAGCTTTTCGAAGTCAGCCCGGTAGCGCTCAACCAAGTCGCGCTTCTCGGCGATCAGGCGCACGTTCTCCGGGGACAGGTAGCGTGGGCGCATGGTTTCTATCAAGGCCTCGAGCTGCTTGATGGTCTGTGCAAGCTGGGTGCGGCTCTGATCGTCGCTGAGCACGCGGAAGGTAATGCGCTCGGCGCGCAAGTCCTTGCTGAGCTCGTTGAGCTGGGCGATCTGGCTGAGCTTTTCCGAGCGGTCGATGGCATCACCCAGGGCCTGCCAGCCGGTCAGGGTGGTCAGCAGGGTGAGCAACAGGACCAGGGCAAAGCCCATGGCCAGCTTGAGGCGCACGCTGAGGTGGCCGAGCATGCGGTTGAGCGGTCCGAGCATGGTGAGTCTCCGGCGATGAGGGCGCCCTGCGTGACGCGGGGCGTGTACATCCTGCTCATCGGCCGGGGAGGCGTAAGACTGTACCTGCGAATTGCGTAGGAGGATTCCCTTCGACGCATAGGAGAAGTCGTGACCGGGTAGCCCTGAGGGGCCCGGCCACGCCGGGCGTTACAGCCTGAACTTGGCGACCAGACCCTGCAGGTGGGTGCCCAGGCGCGCCAATTCGACACTGGAGCTGGCGGTCTCTTCACTGGCGGCGGAGGTCTGGTCGGAGATATCGCGTACGTTCATCACGCTGCGGTTGATCTCCTCGGCCACCGCACTCTGCTGCTCGGCAGCCGTGGCGATCTGCTGGTTCATCGCCTGGATCGACGAGACGGTGCGGGTGATGGTTTCCAGCGAGCCGCCGGCGCGGCGGGTCAGCTCGACGCTGCTGTCGGTGAGGCTGCGGCTGCTGTCCATCACGCTGGCTACGCGCTGGGTGCCATTTTGCAGGCCGGCGATCAGCTCTTCGATCTCTTCGGTCGACTGCTGGGTGCGCTGGGCCAGGCTGCGCACTTCGTCGGCGACCACGGCGAAACCGCGCCCGGCTTCGCCGGCCCGGGCGGCTTCGATGGCGGCGTTGAGCGCCAGCAGGTTGGTCTGTTGCGCAACCGACTTGATCACGTCGAGCACGCTGCCGATCTTGTCGCTTTCAGCCTTGAGCTGGTTCATCGCTTCGCTGGAGTTCACCACTTCGTGGGCCAGGCGTTCGATCTGGGTAATCGCCTCGGTCACCACCTTGTCGCCTTCGCGGGCCTGCTGGTCGGCCATCAGTGCCGCCTCCGAGGCCTGTTCGGCATTGCGCGCCACTTCCTGCACGGTGGCAGCCATCTCGTTCATGGCGGTGGCCACCTGGTCGGTCTCGACCTTCTGGTTGTTCACCCCGGCGCTGGTCTGTTCGGTCACCGCCGACAGCTCCTCGGCGGCGCTGGCGATCTGCGTGACGCCGTCGCCGATGCCGCTGATCAGCTGGCGCAGGCCCTGGGTCATGCGCTGCATGCTGGCCTGCAGCTGGCCCAGCTCGTCGCGGCGGTCGGCCTGCAGGTCCTGGCTGAGGTCGCCGTTGGCCACGCGCTCGGCGGCGGTCAGGGTCTGGCGCAGGGGCACGATGATCTGCCGGGTGATGGCCAGGGCGGCCAGCACGCCCAGCAGCAGCGCCAGGGCGGTGGCGCCGGCGAGCAGGGTCTTGGCTTGCTGGGTGCCCTGGTCGCGGACCTTGGTCTGCGACAGGGTCATTTCCTGGCTGGTGCTGAGCAGCAGCTGGCCTTGGGCGGCCATGCGCTGCAGGGTTTGTTCGCTGGCGGACTGGGCACTGCCGAACTGGTTCACTGCGTCACGGTAGGCGGCCAGGGCCTCGGCGGCATCGTCAAGGCTGGCGGCGTATTCGGCGGGGAGCTTGGCCGGCAGGGCCTTGAGCACGGCCATGGCCTGGTCGATGGCGGTGAGGGCGGTCTGCTGGAACTCGGCCTTGCCGCTGTAGGTGTAGCCGCGCACCTGGAAGCGCGCCTGCTGCAGCAAGGCGCTGGTTTCCACGGTTTGCTGGTATTGCTGGATATCGCCGGCCTGCAGCAGGCGCTGCTGAACCTTGCCGATCAATGCGGCAGCCTTGTCGGCGCTGTCGCCCAGCAGGCCACGGCTGGCTTCGCGGCGCTGGCCGGCCTGCTTGAGCTCGGCGAAGGCCTGTTGGTATTCGCGCACGGCGCCTTGTTGCTGATCCAGGCGCTGGCGGTCGGCGGGGAGCTCGATCTGGCCCAGCATCAGCTGTACCTGGCGTTCGAGGTTGGCCAGGGCTTTTTCCAGCTCGGCCACCGAGGCCTCGTCGCGGTTGCGCTCATAGTGCTGGCGAGCGATGCGCAGGTCCTGGGTGTACTGGTGGATAACCGAGATATTACCGAGCTTGTCGCCCCGGCTGGTCACGCTGTCGATCCCCATCCACCCGGTGAAGGTGATGCCCAGGGTGAACAGCAGTACCAAGCCGAAGCCGATCCCCAATTTGCGATTGACGCTTACATTCCCCAGTGACTGGGCAAACCAACGGTACATAGACGACTCCCCGGCGCGTGGCAGTGCGGATTATTGTTCTGTTGCAAAGGCCATCGGCGTGCGTCGGGGAAACTTGATGGGCGAAAGCTGACCCGCTTGTCAGAAAATTCGCGAAAGCAGGGCAGTGACAGCTGTCTCGACCCGTAGGATGCGATCACCCAGCTGCACCGGCGCCAGGCCTGCCTGGTGCAGCAGGTCGACTTCGTACGGGATCCAGCCGCCTTCGGGGCCGATCGCCAGGGTTACCGGGCCTTCCACGGCGCGCGGGCAGGCCGGGTAAGGGCCGGGGTGGCCGACCAGGCCGAGGGTACCGGCAGCTATGGCGGGCAGGCGGTCCTCGACGAATGGTTTGAAGCGTTTTTCGATGATGACTTCCGGCAAGACCGTATCGCGGGCCTGTTCCAGGCCCAGGATGAGGTTTTCCCGGATCGTTTCGGGGTTGAGGAACGGCGTCTGCCAGAAACTTTTCTCGACCTTGTAGCTGTTGACCAGGATCAGCCGCTCAACACCCAGGGTGGCGATGGTCTGGAACAGCCGGCGGAGCATTTTCGGCCGGGGCACAGCCAGCACCAGGGTGAGCGGCAGCTTGGCGGGTGGCGGCTGGTGGAAGGCCACCTGAAGCTCGGCTTCATGGCCTTCGAGGCGGACCACCTCGGCCTTGCCCATCAAACCGTTGATACGCCCGACGCGCAGGCTGTCGCCCACCGCCACGCGGTGGATCTCCTGCATGTGGGTGAAACGGCGGTCGGCGAGGATGACGCGGTCGGCCGACACGAAGTCGGCCTCTTCGAGAAGCAACAGGTTCACGGTTGGGTCGCAGGCGGTTGGTCGTTGTGGTCTTCGTTGTGTTCGTCGCGCTCGTGGCTGCGCTTGCGGATCAGGCTGCCGCACAGCACGCCGATCTCGAACAGCAGCCACATGGGCACGGCCAGCAGGGTCTGGGAGAAGATGTCCGGCGGCGTCAGTACCATGCCGACCACGAAGCAGCCGATGATCACGTACGGGCGGATCTTCTTCAGGTACTGCACGTCGACCACGCCGATCCACACCAGCAGCACCACGGCCACCGGGATCTCGAAGGCCACGCCGAAGGCGAAGAACAAGGTCATGACGAAGTCGAGGTAACTGGCGATGTCGGTCATCATCGACACGCCCTCGGGGGTGGCGCTGGCGAAGAAGCCGAAGATCAGCGGGAACACCAGGAAGTAGGCGAAGGCCATGCCGGCGTAGAACAGGAAGATGCTCGACACCAGCAG
This sequence comes from Pseudomonas sp. TWI923, assembly GCF_039673365.1. Taxonomy (NCBI): domain Bacteria; kingdom Pseudomonadati; phylum Pseudomonadota; class Gammaproteobacteria; order Pseudomonadales; family Pseudomonadaceae; genus Pseudomonas; species Pseudomonas sp. TWI923. The sequence goes on from NZ_JBDJLM010000032.1 coordinate 8,307, forward strand.
CGGGATGGCGATGCGCTTTTCGTGGCGGTACAGCCCTGGCGCGATGAAACCCCAGATCTGCTGGAGGATGAATGGGATCGCCAGGAACAGCGAAACGATCATGGTCAGCTTGAACGGCGTGAGGAACGGCGAGGCCACGTCGGTGGCGATCATCGTCGCATTGGCCGGCAAGTGCGCGCGCAGCGGCGCCGACACCAGGGTATAGATCTGCTGGGCGAAGGAGAACAGCCCGGCGAAGATCAGGAAGATGGCGGCGACGCAACGCAGCAGGCGGGTGCGCAGCTCGGTCAGGTGCGAAACCAGCGGCATCGGCTGGTCGGTTTCCGGGTTATCGCTCATGGGGCTCGCGGCGGTGGTGGCGGCTCGGAGGGTTGCGGTGCAGCGGCAGGTGGCGTCGGTGCTGCGTCGGCGGCGGGTGCTGCTGGGGTTGCGGGTGCATCAGTGCCGGGTTGGGCGGCAGGCGGCGCCATTGGATTGAGGATGCGCTTGGCTTCCTGTTCCATCTGCAGGATGTGCTCGTTGTGCAGCTGGCGGCGGATGTCGTCGGCGCCGATTTCGCGCTCGACCTCCATCTTGATCGCATTGAAGCTGCGCTTGAGCCGGCCTATCCACAGGCCTGCGGTGCGCGCGGCGCCCGGCAGGCGCTCGGGGCCGAGCACCAGCAGGGCGACCAGGCCGACGAGCAGCAGCTCACTGAAACTGATGCCGAACATGGGTCAGTCTTTCCGCTGCGGCTCTTGGACCGGCTGCGCCTGGCCCTCGATGGTGTGGCCCTGGGCCTGCTGCGCGGTGTTCTGTACCGGTGGCACGGGCTGGGCGGGTGGCGGGGTCTGCTCGGCCGGCTTGCTTTCTTCCTCGTTCATGGCCTTGCGAAAGCCCTTGATCGATTCGCCCAGGTCGCTGCCGAAGTTCTTCAGCTTCTTGGTGCCGAACACCAGCACGACGACGACCAGCAGGACGATCCAGTGTTTCCAGTCGAAAATGCCCATCTCAAACTCCTGAAAATGTGTGTCTGTCTTTCGGGCCCTGGGGGCTGCTTTGCAGCCCTTTCGCGGCACAAGGCCGCTCCTACAGGGGATAGCGAATCGTTCAAGCGACGCAGGCCCCTGTAGGAGCGGCCTTGTGCCGCGAAAGGGGCGCAAAGCGCCCCCAGGCAATCATTCAGGAAGACGGCTGTCGCGCCGCCTTCTCATCGTGGCCGGACAGGCCGAACCGGCGCTCCAGCTCATCGAGCACCGCCTGCGGGTGCTGGCCCAGCGCGCTGAGCATGACCAGGCTATGAAACCACAGGTCGGCGGTCTCATAGATTACATCGCTGTAATCCTTGCTGGCGGCGGCATCCTTGGCGGCGATGATGGTCTCGATCGATTCTTCGCCGAGTTTCTCGAGGATCTTGTTCAGGCCCTTGTGATAGAGGCTGGCCACATAGCTGCTGTCGGGGGCGGCGTGCTTGCGTTCTTCCAGCACTTCGGCGAGGCGGTTCAGCGTGTCGCTCATGTTCAGTGTCCTGCGCTGTAGATGGCGTCCGGGTCCTTCAGGACCGGATCGACGATTTTCCACTGGCCGTCTTCGAAGACGCGGTAGAAGCAACTTTCGCGGCCGGTATGACAGGCGATATGGCCCAACTGCTCGACCATCAGGATGATCACGTCGGCGTCGCAGTCCAGGCGCATTTCGTGCAGTTTCTGCACATGGCCCGACTCTTCGCCCTTGCGCCACAGCTTGCCCCGCGAGCGCGACCAGTAGATGGCGCGGTTTTCGGCGGCGGTCAGCACGAGGGATTCACGGTTCATCCAGGCCATCATCAGCACGCGCCCGGTCTTGTGGTCCTGGGCGATGGCCGGTACCAGGCCATCGCTGTTCCACTTGATCTCGTCCAGCCAGTCTTTCATCGTCGACTCCAAACCGGGCCCGCTCCCGTACCGGGCCCCTGTGCGCTAGTGTGCCAGCCAGCCGCGCGGCTGGCTATCGGCGCACGATCAGGTACAAGCCTGCGGCCAGCATCAACCAGGCCGGCCACGCCGCCGGGGCGCTCAGGCTCACGGCGCCGGCGGCGAGGGTGGCGCCGCCGGCCAGCAGGCCGGCACCGAGCAGGCGCAGCGCCCAGTTATCGCCCTGGCGACGGCGCTCGGGCAGTTGCGGGTCGTGCAGGTGCGGCTGCGACAGGCGTTCGAGCAGGTCGCGGGTCATGTCGGCCAGGTGCGGCAGTTGCTCGGCCTGGCTGTAAAGGTTGCCGAACACCGCCTTGGGGCTCATGCGCTCGCGCATCCAGCGTTCGAGGAACGGCTTGGCGGTGCTCCACAGGTCCAGGTCGGGGTACAGCTGGCGGCCCAGGCCTTCGATGTTGAGCAGGGTCTTCTGCAGCAGCACCAATTGCGGCTGGACTTCCATGTTGAAGCGCCGGGCGGTCTGGAACAGGCGCATCAGCACCTGGCCGAAGGAGATGTCCTTGAGCGGCTTTTCGAAGATCGGCTCGCACACGGTGCGGATCGCCGCTTCGAACTCGTTGACCTTGGTCTGCGCCGGTACCCAGCCCGAGTCGATGTGCAGTTGGGCCACGCGGCGGTAGTCGCGCTTGAAGAAGGCGATCAGGTTGCGCGCCAGGTAGTCCTGGTCCTCGGCGGTGAGGCTGCCGACGATGCCGCAGTCGATGGCGATGTACTGCGGGCTCCACGGCTTGACCGTGCTGACGAAGATGTTGCCCGGGTGCATGTCGGCGTGGAAGAAGCTGTCGCGGAACACCTGGGTGAAGAACACCTCGACACCGCGCTCGGCCAGCAGCTTCATGTCGGTGCGCTGGTCGGCCAGGGTGGCCATGTCGGTGACCGGTACACCGTAGATGCGCTCCATGACCAGCACCTTGGGCCGGCAGAAGTCCCAGTACACCTGGGGCACGTACATCAGCTCCGAACCTTCGAAGTTGCGCCGCAGCTGGCTGGCGTTGGCCGCCTCGCGCAGCAGGTCGAGCTCGTCGTAGATGGTCTTTTCGTAGTCGCCGACGATCTCGACCGGGTGCAGGCGGCGGGCATCGGCCGAGGCGCGCTCGGCGGCCTTGGCGATCAGGAACAGCCAGGCCAGGTCCTGGGCGATCACCGGCTTGAGGCCCGGGCGCACCACCTTGACCACCACTTCTTCGCCGCTTTTCAGGCGTGCGGCATGCACCTGGGCTACCGAAGCGGAGGCCAGCGGCTCGACGTCGAAGCGGCTGAACACCTCGCCAACCTTGGCCCCCAGCTGCTCTTCGATCAGCGCCACGGCGTGCTGCGGGTCGAACGGCGGCACCCGGTCCTGCAGCAGCATCAGCTCGTCGGCGATGTCGGTGGGCAGCAGGTCGCGGCGGGTGGACAGCAGCTGGCCGAACTTGATGAAGATCGGCCCCAGGTCCTGCAGTGCCAGGCGCATGCGCGCACCACGGCTGAGTTCGAGGGGTTTGCGCGGCAGCCAGCGCCAGGGCATCAGCAGGCGCAGGCTGGCCAGCCACCAGGGCAGCAGGGGCTGTTCGAACAGCAGGTCATCGAGGCGGTAGCGGATCACGACGCGCTGGATGCGCAACAGACGGCGGACGGCGAGCAGCTTCATGCGTTATCGCTGGTATCAAGAGTGTGGGCGAGGCGGCGCAGGCGCGCCTCGAGACGTTCGATGTCGACTTTGAGCGCATCGAGTTCGCTGAACGCCGCTTCGGCTTCGCGTTTGCCGACCAGGGTGCGGGACTCTTCGGCCAGGTACTCGGAAAGGTTCTGGCTGAAACGGGCCAGGCCCTGCCTGGTCCAGCGCGCGCGCAGGCGCACGTGGCCGGCGAGCAGCGCGGTGGGTACCGGGCCGAGCCAGCGTTGCAGCTCGTGCTCCCAGTCCAGTTCCAGGTCCTGCAGCACCGCGACCAGGTCGAGCAGCACGGCGCTGTCACCGTGCAGTTCGACCTGCGGGCTGTGCAGCACGGCGCTCTTGTCCTTGCTCAGGGCCAACTGGGCCAGGCGCCCGGCCGGGGCGCGCAGGGTGCAATCGACCTCGCCCTCCCAGTGGGCGGCCAGCATCAGGCCTTCTTCATCGGGCAGCACGAACAGCTTGAGGGCCGGCTGCACGCAGTCGATCTCGATGACCTGGCCCTCCAGCGCGGCCAGCCGCGGCAGTGCCGTGCTGTCCATGCGCAGGACCCGGTTGAGGCCGTGTTCGACGCTGGCGAGAAGGCCGGCCAGGAGCATCAGGGTTTGATCCCCCGGTGCACGGCGACGATGCCGCTGGTCATGTTGTGGTAGGTGACGCGGTCGAAGCCGGCTTCGACCATCATGCTCTTGAGCGTTTCCTGGTCGGGGTGCATGCGGATCGACTCGGCGAGGTAACGGTAGCTCTCGGAGTCGTTGGTGATCAGCTTGCCGGCCAGTGGCATGAAGGCGAACGAGTAGGCGTCGTAGGCCTTGGACATCAGCTTGTTGGTGGGCTTGGAGAACTCCAGGATCAACAGCCGGCCACCGGGCTTGAGCACGCGCAGCATCGAGCGAATGGCTTCGTCCTTGTGCGTCACGTTGCGCAGGCCGAAGGCGATGGTCACGCAGTCGAAGTGGTTGTCCGGGAACGGCAGCTTCTCGGCGTCGGCCTGGACGAACTCGATGTTGCCGGCCACGCCACGGTCGAGCAGGCGGTCACGGCCGACCTTGAGCATCGAGTCGTTGATGTCGGCCAGTACCACCTGGCCGGTCGGGCCGACCAGGCGCGAGAACTTGGCGGCCAGGTCGCCGGTACCACCGGCGATGTCCAGCACCCGGTTGCCGCTGCGCACACCGGACAGCTCGATGGTGAAGCGCTTCCACAGGCGGTGCATGCCGCCGGACAGCACGTCGTTCATCAGGTCGTACTTGGCGGCGACGGAGTGGAAGACCTCGGCGACTTTCTTCGCCTTCTGGCTCTCGGGCACGTCCTGGTAGCCGAAGTGGGTGGTGGGTTCGGCGTGGTCGCCTTTGCGCTGGTCGGTCATTTCGCTTCACCAGAAAAAAATTACCGCCATTCTAGGGGCATCGGGCGGATTTGTCTTCGCGGGGTGTGCCGTGGCGGGGTGGCGGGCATAATGGCGATTATGTCTACATCAGCAGGAACACCCGCATGACCCAGATCAGCGTCGAACGCAAACACTCCCTCGGCCGCGAAGCCGCCCGCGCCAAGGCCGAAGCGCTGGTGGACAAGCTCAGCCGCGAATACGACCTCAAGGCCAGCTGGAACGGCGACCGGGTAGACGTGACCCGCAGCGGCGCCAATGGCAGCGTGCACATCTTTGACGACAGCATCCGCGTCGAGCTCAAGCTGGGCATGATGCTGTCGATGATGGGCGGCACCATCAAGGGCGAGATCGAGCGGGCGCTGGACAAAGCCCTGGCCTGATTCGTCTGTAACGCCCCAACCCCCTGTAGGAGCGGCCTTGTGTCGCGAAAGGGCCGCAAAGCGGCCCCATGGATCTGGTGGTGTTGCACATATCGTTGGGGCTGCGATGCAGCCCTTTCGCGACACAAGGCCTCTCCTACACCCTGCAGCCTTGAAGCGGCAATACAGCCCACCTTAGGGTGAGGATTCTAATTATTCCGCCTACCTTCACGCTCAAGCCCTACCACCCTGGGCTCATCCTCCCTCCCCAAATGAGCATGAGGTACAGAGCATGGCCAAAGTGAATCTCAAGCAGGACGACGCCCAGGGCACCCTGGGCGAAGTGCGCGGCTACGCGCGCAAGATCTGGCTGGCTGGCATCGGTGCATACGCCCGTGTCGGCCAGGAAGGCTCCGACTACTTCAAGGAACTGGTCAAGGCCGGTGAAGGCGTCGAGAAGCGCGGCAAGAAACGCATCCATAAAGAACTCGATGCGGCCAACCACCAGCTCGACGAAGCTGGCCAGGAAGTGACCCGCGTTCGGGGCAAGGTCGAGGTCCAGCTGGACAAAATCGAGAAAGCCTTCGACGAGCGCGTCGGCCGCGCCTTGAATCGCCTCGGCATTCCGTCTAAACATGACGTTGAGGCGTTGTCCATCAAGCTTGAACAGCTGCACGAGCTGCTCGAGCGCGTCGCGCACAAACCATAAGGAGAGCAGGATGGCTGGCAAGAAGAACACCGAAAAAGAAGGCAGCTCCTGGATCGGCGGAATCGAGAAGTACTCCCGCAAGATCTGGTTGGCTGGCCTGGGTATCTATTCCAAGGTCGACCAGGACGGTCCGAAGCTGTTCGATTCGCTGGTGAAGGATGGCGAGAAAGCCGAGAAGCAGGCGAAGAAAAGCGTCGACTCGGCAGCCGACTCGGCCAAGTCCGCCACCACCTCGCGGGTATCGGATGTCAAGGAACGCGCGCTGGGCAAGTGGAGCGAACTCGAAGAGGCCTTCGACAAGCGCCTGAACAGCGCCATCTCGCGCCTGGGCGTACCTAGCCGCAACGAGATCAAGGCACTGCACCAGCAGGTCGACACGCTGACCAAGCAGATCGAGAAGCTGACCGGCGCTTCGGTCACGCCGGTATCCAAGGCCGCCGCCAGCAAGACGGCTGCCAAGCCACTGGCCAAGGCAGCTGCCAAGCCGGCCGCCAAGACCGCTGCGGCGAAACCTGCTGCCAAGCCTGCGGCTAAAACCACTGCAGCCAAGCCGGCTGCTGCCAAGCCTGCGGCCAAACCGGCAGCGGCGAAGAAGCCAGCAGTCAAGAAAGCACCTGCGGCCAAACCTGCGGCAGCCAAGCCGGTAGCCGCGGCACCTGCCGCCACCGCCGCCCCGGCGCCGAGCGCGGCCCCGGCCAGCGCCACCCCGTCGGCACCGGTGAACGTGGCCGCCCAGGCCTGATACCGCGTCGCCTTCATCGCGGGGCAAGCCCGCTCCCACGGTATCCGTGTGGGAGCGGGCTTGCCCCGCGATCATTTCACCCCTCCAGATACCTCATCGCCAGCTGCTCCGCCGCCGTGCGCGCCGGCGCCTGCAAGTGCGGCGCCACCAGCATCATCACCTGATACACCACCACCCCCACATCGCCTTCACGCCCCAGTACCCGCTGGTAATCCAGCGAACAGATCAGGGTCAGGGCGATCTGTTCCACCAATTGCCCCAAGGCTTGCGTTTCGCTGGTCACCAGGCCCTGGCTCTTGAGGCTGGCCAGCAGCGCGGCGAGGGTGCGCTTGAGCGCGTTGATCAGGCTGCGCATGCCGCGCGCCAGCTTGGGCAGGCGCCCGGTGAGGTTGGACAGGTCCTGGAACAGGAAGCGGTACTGGGCCATGCGCTCGACGATCAGGTGCAGGAACAGCCAGTAGTCCTCGGCGTCCAGGCGCACGTCCAGCGGTGGGTCGAGCAGCGGCATCAGCTGTTCTTCGAAGCGCTCGAACAGGCCGATCACCAACGGCTCCTTGCCGTGGAAGTGGTAGTACAGGTTGCCCGGGCTGATCCCCAGTTCGTTGGCGATCTCCAGGGTCGAGACATTGGGTTCGCCCTGGCGGTTGAACAGCAGCAGGGCGCATTCGAGGATGCGGTCGCGGGTCTTCATTCAGTCAGCGTGCCAGTACGTAGGTGCCTGGCGCGGGGGCCAGCGGTGGGTAGGTGGCGTTGCCCAGCTCGGTGCGCGGTGCCTTGAGCGTACCGGAGCGCTGGCTGATCCACTCCAGCCACTGCGGCCACCAACTGCCGTCGCGGCGCTCGGCATCGTAGAACCAGGCGCGCGGGTCACCGGACAGCTTGGGGTTTTCCAGGTAGTAGGCCTTGGGGTTGCCGGGCGGGTTGATGATGCTCTGGATATGCCCGCTGTGCGATAGCACGAAGCGTCGCTCGCCACCCAGCAGCAGGGCCGAGCGGTACACCGCGTCCCAGGGGGTGATGTGGTCGTTGCTACCCGCCACGGTGAAGCTGTCCAGGTCGACCTGTTTGAGGTCGATGGGCGTGCCGCACACCTCCAGCCCGTCGGGGTGGGGCAACGGGTTGTGCTTGAAGAAGTCCAGCAGGTCGCCGTGCAGGGCGGCGGGCAGTCGGGTGTTGTCGGCGTTCCAGTAGAGGATGTCGAAAGCCGGCGGGGTCTTGCCCATCAGGTAGTTGTTGACCCAGTAGTTCCAGATCAGATCGTTGGGCCGCATCCAGGCGAAGATCCGTGCCACTTCGCCGCCGTCGAGCACGCCGCGCTGATACGAGCGGCGCTTGGCCGCCTCGATGGTCTGTTCGTCGGCGAACAGGCTGGCGGGGCTGTCGAACTGGCTGTCGAGCAGGCTCACCAGGTAGGTGGCGCTGCGCACCTTGCGCAGTTGGTTCTTGGCTTGCAGGTGGCCCTGCAGCGCGGCCATGGTCAGGCCGCCGGCGCAGGCGCCCATCAGGTTCGGGTCGCGGCTGCCGCTGACGCTGCGGCAGGCGTTGAGCGCCTCTTCCAGGGCCTGCACGTAGCTCGACAGGCCCCACTCGCGATGGCGCGGGTCGGGGTTGCGCCAGCTGATCATGAACACCTGCAGACCGTTCTTGAGCATGTACTGGACGAAGCTGTTGGTCGGGCTGAGGTCGAAAATGTAGAACTTGTTGATCTGCGGCGGCACCACCAGCACTGGCCGGGCGTACTGCTTTTCGCTCATCGGCTTGTACTGGATCAGCTCCAGCAGCTCATTGCGAAACACCACCGCGCCAGGCGTGGCGGCGAGGTTGCCGCCGACCTCGAAGGCGCGCTCGTCCACCTGGCGTGGCAGCCCGTCGTTGTGGCGCAGGTCGTCGAGCAAGTGGCCAACGCCACGCAGCAGGCTCTGGCCGCCGGTGTTGAGCAACTCCTTGACCGCCAGCGGGTTGAGCAGCGAGTTGCTCGGGGCGATGGCGTCGTTGATCAGGTTGAACAGGAACTGCGCGCGCACGCGATCATCGTGGGACAGCGAGCTTTCCTCGACCCACAGGCGGGTCTGTTTCTGCCAGGCCAGGTAGGCCTGCAGGCTGCGCCGGTAGAACGGGTTCTGGCTCCAGGTGGGGTCACTGAAGCGGCTGTCGCGTGCGTGCGGCTGGAACGGTGTGTCGCCGAGCATCACCCGGCCCAGGGTGCCGCCCAGCTCCAGCAGGTGTTTTGCCGTGTGCAACGGGTGGCGCAGGCCATGGCGGCCGACATGGCGCAGCGTCGAAAGCAGGTCGCGGCCGCGCAGGCCAGTGATCGCGTTCTGCACGTTCATGCTGGTGGCCGGGACCGGTATCGTCCCTGTTGCCGGTTTGTCTTTCATGCCAACACTCCATCGTTATAGCAATCGGGCCGCTCTGGTGGTGCTGCGCATCACTGCCTGACCCACCAGAGACCTGTGGGAGCGGCTTTAGCCGCGAACACCGGCGTAGCCGGTGCCATTCACCGTGTCGCTTGCTTCGCGGCTAAAGCCGCTCCCACAGACGCCAGCGCGTCTGCATCAGCCGCCCGAGGCGGGCCGGGGGTGCATGACCGCGCGCTGGCGCTCTTGCTGGAGGAATTTCATGATGATCGGGGCGACGGCCTCGGCCCGGGTGATCAGGAACAGGTGGCCATCGTCGATTATGTGTAGCTGGGCATTGGGAATCCGCCAGGCCAGCAGGCGCATGTTGACCAGGGGGATCAGCGGGTCGTCGTCGCCGGCCAGCACCAGGGTGGGTTGTTGGATCTTGTGCAGCCAGTGGATGCTGGTCCAGCCTAGCCCGGCGAACAGCTGCCAGTAGTAGCCCATCTTGCCGCCGGAGCGCACTTTCGAGGCGTGGTGCAGCGCCAGGTCCGGGTCGCGGCGAAAGGCACCGCCATAGATCATGGGGGCGATGCGGATCACGTGGGAGGGCTGGATGTAACGCCGGGGGCTGGCCATCAGCCACAGCACCTTGGGCTTGCCCGGCACCATCACCGCACCGGCGGCGGTGGCGGCCAACACCAGCTTCTTGCAGCGTTCGGGGTAGTCGTGGGCGAACTGCTGGGCAAGCGCCCCGCCCCAGGACACACCGATGGCATTGACCTGGCCGTAGTCGAGGTAGTCGAGCATGCGCGCGGTCAACTTGGCCAGGCCGGGGAAGCGGTACGGGTGACGCGGCGTCGACGAGCCGCCGACCCCGGGCACGTCGAAGGCGATCACTTCCAGGTCCGGGTCCAGCGCCTCGATGAACGGGAACACCAGTTCGAGGTTGGCGCCGATGCCGTTGAAGATCAGCAGCGGCGTCAGGTGCGGCTTGCCCGGGCGCACCGCGGTGCGGATGGACTGATCGTCCAGCTCGACGGTGCGGAAGATGTAGGGTTGCGGCATACGCGTGACTCTGGGGTGAAGGTAGCGCCGCGATGCGCCTGCCGGCACATCACGGCGGTTGGGCTCAACGCTCGTGCACGTAGGTTCCCGGTGCGGCCTCGCCTGCGGCATAGGTGCGGTTGCCCAGCCGGGTTGGCGCCTTCTTCAGTTCCCCGGCGCGATCGCCCAGCCACGTCTGCCAGTGCAGCCACCAGGAGTCGGCGTGCTTGACCGCGTTCTCCTGCCAGGCCAGCGGGTCGTCCGGGCGGTCTTCACCGGTCATGAAGCGCGCCTTGGGGTTGCCCGGCGGGTTGAGGATGCTCTGGATATGGCCGCTGTTGGACAGCACGAACTCGATCTTGCCGCCGAACAGGTGCGCCGAGCGGTAGCACGACTGCCACGGGGTGATGTGGTCGGCGGTACCGGCGACGCTGAAGATGTCGCAGTCGACCTGCTTCAGGTCGATGGCGGTGCCGCACACCTCCAGGGCATTGGCGCGGATCAGCGGGTTGTTCTTGAACATTTCGATCAGGTCGCCGTGGAAGGCGGCCGGCAGGCGCGTGGTGTCGTTGTTCCAGAACAGGATGTCGAACACGGGCGGTGAATTGCCCAGCAAGTAGTTGTTGACCCAGTAGTTCCAGATCAGGTCGTTGGGGCGCATCCAGGCGAACACCTTGGCCATGTCGCTGCCCTCGAGCACCCCGGACTGATAGGAGTGGCGCTTGGCGGCCTCCAGCGTCTGCTCGTCGACGAACAGCGCCACCTCGGTGTCGATCGTGGTGTCGAGCACGCTGACCAGCAGGGTCAGGGCGTTGACCTTTTTCTCGCCCAGGGCCGCATAGTGGCCCACCAGCGCGGTGCAGGTGATGCCCCCGGAGCAGGCGCCGAGCATGTTCAGGTCCTTGCTGCCGGTGATCGCCAGCACCGCGTCGACCGCCTCCTTGAGGGCGTCGATGTAGGTGGACAGGCCCCACTCGCGCTGGGCCTTGGTCGGGTTGCGCCAGCTGATGATGAAGGTCTGCTGCTGCGAGCGCAGGCAGAAGCGCGCCAGGCTCTTTTCCGGGCTCAGGTCGAACACGTAGAACTTGTTGATCTGCGGCGGCACCACCAGCAGCGGGCGGCTGTGCACCTGCTCGGTGATGGGTTTGTACTGGATCAGTTCGAGCACGTCGTTGCGGTACACCACCGCGCCTTCGCTGGTGCCCAGGTTCTTGCCCACCTCGAAGGCTTCCATGTTCACCTGGCTGGGCATGCCGCCGTTGTTGACCATGTCCTTGGCGAGGTTGGACAGCCCGTCGAGCAGGCTCTTGCCGCCGGTTTCGAAGAAGCGCTTGATCGCCGCCGGGTTGGAGAGGGTGTTGGTCGGTGCCATGGCTTCGGTCATCAGGTTGATGACGAACTGGCCACGGGTGATGTCCTGGGGCGACAGGTCGCTTTCGCCGATCCAGTCGTTGAGCTCCTTGCGCCAGGCCAGGTACGTCTGCAGGTAGCGACGGTACAGTGGGTTGTTGCTCCAGGCCGGGTCCTGGAAGCGACGGTCGTCGCCACCGGGCTGCAGGCTGGATTTGCCCAGCAGCACGTTCTTCAGTTCCAGGCCGAAATGCGCTACGTGCTTGGCACTGTGCAGCGGCTGGCGAACCGCCTGGCGCAATACCGTGCGCGCCGACGTGAGCAAATCCTTACGGCGAATGCCGATGACCGGGTTCAGCCCCAGGGTGTTCTCCGAGGCCTGCCGCTGCAACTCATCGTTGTTCTTGTTACTCATCTACGACGCTCCGTTGTCCTGAGACGAGTACCGGTGTGCTGTGACAGCCCGGTACTGCTACTCGGGTGACCAGTGATAAGGAACAGCGGTGCTGCGACCGGATGCGTGTCGATGATGAGCTGCGGGGGTTTCTGCGTGTGAAGACAACCTGCTTTCGCTCGCGACCTCTACATACCGGCCTGGCCCTGCCTGCCGAGAAGGCGATGCAGGGAACTTGCCAGCTCCATTGGTTACCCGACTTTCATGTAATGCGCAAGACAGCCAGTCTTTGGCCGCCATCCACGCATTCAAGCAGATGAGATTAGAAAATGCGCTCTAAAACCTGGAGGCCCCGCGCTAGAGCATCAGCTTGACGACCGACTCGGCGGGGTCGCGGGATTTGCCGGCCTTGTGCAGTTCATCCAGATACTCGGCCCACAGTTGTTCCTGGCGCAGACACAGTTGTTCGAGGTATTCCCAGGTGAACAACCCTGAGTCATGGCCGTCGTCGAAGGTCAGTTTCAGTGCGTATTGGCCGGCAGGCTCCAGGCCGCTGAGGCCTACGTTGATCTTGCCAAATTGCAGGATGGGATTGCCGTGGCCCTGGACCTCGGCGGAAGGGGAGTGCACCCGCAGGAACTCGGCAGGCAGGTGGTAGACCTCGCCGGGGGCGTAGGTGAGGGTGAGGGTTTTCGAGGCTTTGTGCAGGTTGATGGCGGTGGGCAGGCGGGCCATGGGCTTCTCTCTTGAGCTTCAAGCTGCAAGCTTCAAGCTTCAAGAGGCGATATTCAAGCCATCGCGGATAAACAGGAGAGAGGTGATGCTGCAAGCGACGCAAATCAGCTTGTCGCTTGCAGCCTACAGCTTGCCGCTTACAGGATGTAGCGCGACAGGTCTTCGTTCTGCGCCAGCTCACCCAGGTGGCTGTTCACATACGCGGCGTCGATGTGGATCGGCGTCTCGTCATGGGCGCTGGCCAGGTCACCGGCACTGAACGACACCTCTTCGAGCAAACGCTCGAGCAGGGTGTGCAGGCGGCGGGCACCGATGTTCTCGGTTTTCTCGTTGACCTGGAAGGCGATCTCGGCCAGGCGCTTGAGGCCCTCGTCGGCGAACTCGATGTTCAGGCCTTCGGTCTTCAACAGCGCTGCATACTGCTCGGTCAGCGAGGCGTGCGGCTCTTTGAGGATGCGCTCGAAGTCTTCCGGGGTCAGGGCCTTGAGCTCGACGCGGATCGGCAGGCGACCCTGCAGCTCGGGCACCAGGTCGCTCGGCTTGCTCAGGTGGAACGCACCGGAGGCGATGAACAGGATGTGGTCGGTCTTGACCATGCCCAGCTTGGTGTTGACGGTGCAGCCTTCGATCAGCGGCAGCAGGTCGCGCTGCACGCCTTCGCGGGACACATCGGCGCCGCCGACGTTGCCACGCTTGGCCACCTTGTCGATTTCGTCGATGAACACGATGCCGTGCTGCTCGACCGCTTCCAGGGCCTTGGCCTTGAGCTCTTCGTCATTGACCAGGCGGCCGGCTTCTTCGTCGCGGACCATCTTCAGCGCGTCCTTGACCTTCAGCTTGCGCGCCTTGCGCTTGCCCTTGCCCATGTTGGCGAACAGGCTCTGCAGCTGGTTGGTCATCTCTTCCATGCCGGGCGGCGCGGCGATCTCGACACCGACCGCGTCGGCCACTTCGATCTCGATTTCCTTGTCGTCCAGCTGGCCTTCACGCAGGCGCTTGCGGAACAGCTGGCGGGTGTTGGAATCGCTGCTCGACGGTGCGGCCTCTTCGGCGAAGCTGCTGGTGCGCGCCTGCGGCAGCAGGGCGTCGAGGATGCGGTCTTCGGCGGCGTCTTCGGCGCGGTGGCGCACACGGACGATCTCTTGCTCGCGGAGCATCTTCAGCGCGGCATCGGCCAGGTCGCGGATGATCGACTCGACGTCACGGCCGACGTAGCCGACTTCGGTGAACTTGGTCGCTTCGACCTTGATGAACGGCGCGTTGGCCAGCTTGGCCAGGCGACGGGCGATTTCGGTCTTGCCCACGCCGGTGGGGCCGATCATCAGGATGTTCTTCGGGGTGACTTCGGCACGCAGCTCGGCAGGCAGCTGCATGCGCCGCCAGCGGTTGCGCAGGGCAATGGCGACGGCGCGCTTGGCGTCGTCCTGGCCGATGATGTGGCGGTTCAGTTCGTGAACGATTTCGCGGGGGGTCATGGACATGATCAATAGGGTCCTAAGGCGCAGTCATCAGTGTGGAAAAGTCCCGCTGTGGGCGGGACGCCAAAACAACTGATCACTCGGCCAGGTCCTGCTCCTCGATGGTCAGGTTGTGGTTGGTGAACACGCAGATGTCGCCGGCGATGTTCAGGGCGGCCTCGGTGATTTCCCGGGCCGACAGGTCGGTCTTGTTCAGCAGGGCGCGGGCTGCGGCCTGGGCGTAACCGCCGCCGGAGCCCATGGCGATCAGGCCGTCTTCGGGTTCGACCACGTCGCCGTTGCCGGTGATGATCAAGGAGGCGTCCTTGTTGGCTACCGCCAGCATCGCTTCGAGGCGGCTCAGGGAACGGTCGGTACGCCATTCCTTGGCCAGCTCGACGGCAGCGCGCACCAGGTGGCCGGAGTGTTTCTGCAGCTGGGCTTCGAAGCGCTCGAACAGGGTGAAGGCGTCGGCGGTGGCACCGGCGAAGCCCGCGATGACCTGGCCGTTGTACAGGCGACGGACTTTCTTGGCGTTGCCTTTCATCACGGTGTTGCCGAGGGAAACCTGGCCGTCGCCGCCCATGACGACTTTGCCGTTACGGCGGACAGAAACGATGGTAGTCAAGGGAGAGTCTCCACGCAGCGGGGCGAAAATGCCTGATGCAGAGACATATGGGGGTGGGGGGAAGGATTTCAACCTTGAGGGATGAGTGGTCGGCGTCGAACAGGCTCATCGCTGTTGCTGCATTCGCGGGTAAACCCGCTCCCACAGTGGCTCGACACCCTGTGGGAGCGGGTTTACCCGCGAAATGGGCGGTGCGGTCTGTCAGGCCTCGTGGCAGATATGCCCATCGACCAAGGTATAACGCACCGCGCCCGGCAGGCAGTGGCCGATGAACGGGCAGTTCGCGCCGCGTGAGAACCACTGCTCACCGGCAACGGTGGAGGCTTGCGGATCGAACAGCACCAGGTCGGCCGCGCCGCCCACTTTCAGCTCACCCGCCGGCAGGCGCATGGCCGCCGCCGGGCCGCTGCTTAGCCGCGCCATCAGCGTCGGCAGGTCGAGCAGGCCGTCCTCGACCAGGGTCATGGCCAGCGGCAGCAACAGCTCGACGCTGCTGATGCCCGGCTCGGTGGCACCGAACGGCGCCAGCTTGGCATCGCGCTCGTGGGGCTGGTGGTGGCTGGAGATCGCCTGGATCACGCCCGACTTCACCGCCTCACGCAGGCCGTCACGGTCGGCGGCGCTGCGTAGCGGCGGCTGCACGTGGTACAGGCTGGAGAAGTCGCGCAGCGCTTCGTCGGTGAGGATCAACTGGTACAGCGCCACGTCGGCGGTGACCGGCAGCCCCAGTTGCTGGGCCTGGGCGATCAGCCGTGCGCCACGGGCACTGGTGATCTGGCTGAAGTGCGCGCGCACGCCGCTCTGCTCGACCAGCAGCAGGTTGCGGGCCAGGGCCACGGTCTCGGCGCTCTCGGGGATGCCGGGCAGGCCGAGGAAGCTGGCCATCGGCCCTTCGTGGGCCAGGCCGCCCTGGGACAGGTCGCGGTCCTGGGAGTGGAACACCACGGTCAGGTCGAAGGTCGCCGCGTATTCCAGGGCGCGGGCCAGGGTGCGGTTGTTGGGGATCTCTTTCAGGCCGTTGCCGAAGGCCACGCAACCGGTGTCGCGCAGGGCCACCAGCTCGGCCAGTTGCTCGCCTTCCAGGCCTTTGGTCAGGGCGCCGATCGGGTACACCTTGCTGTTGGCCGCTTCGCGGGCGCGGTCGAGGATCAGTTCGGCCACCGCCGAGGTGTCCAGCACCGGCTTGGTCTGCGGCGGGCAGCACAGGCTGGTGA
The DNA here is from genome assembly GCF_039673365.1 of Pseudomonas sp. TWI923. NCBI lineage: Bacteria > Pseudomonadati > Pseudomonadota > Gammaproteobacteria > Pseudomonadales > Pseudomonadaceae > Pseudomonas > Pseudomonas sp. TWI923. Next base: position 24,271 of record NZ_JBDJLM010000032.1, read on the forward strand.
CGCCGCCGGCGACCGCTGCGCGGGTTTCACTGGCGATGGTGCCCTTGCGGCTGTAGCCCGGCTCGCGCAGCGAGACGCCGAGGTCGACCAGGCCAGGCGCTGCGACCAGGCCGTCGGCCTGGATCGTGCGGCTGGCGCTGAAGCCTGCCGGGGCTGCGTCGATGGCGGCAATGCGACCGCCTTCGAGGTGCAGGTCGGTGATGGTGTCCAGGCCGCTGGCAGGGTCGATTACCCGAGCGCCGATAATGCTGAGGGTCACTGGGCGTTCTCCTGCTCGATTTGACGTTGCGCGTTCTGCCCGCTCATGGCCATGGACAGCACGGCCATGCGCACGGCGATGCCGTAGGTGACCTGGTTGAGGATCACCGAGTGCTTGCCGTCGGCCACCGCCGACTCGATCTCCACGCCCCGATTGATCGGGCCGGGGTGCATGACGATGGCGTCGGGCTTGGCGCCGGCCAGGCGTGCGGTGGTCAGGCCGAACAGGCGGTAGAACTCGCCCTCGCTGGGCAGCAGGCCGCCGGCCATGCGCTCACGCTGCAGGCGCAGCATGATCACCACGTCAACGTCCTTGAGGCCTTCGGCGAGGTCGGTGTAGACCTTCACCCCGTACTGCTCGATGCCGATCGGGATCAGGGTTTTCGGGCCGATCACGCGGATGTCCGGGCAGCCCAGCGCCTTGAGCGCGAGCATGTCCGAGCGGGCTACGCGCGAGTGCAGGATGTCGCCGACGATGGCCACCGACAGGTTCTCGAAGCTGCCCTTGTGCCGACGGATGGTCAGCATGTCGAGCATGCCCTGGGTCGGGTGGGCGTGACGGCCGTCGCCGCCATTGATCACCGCCACGTCCGGGCACACATGCTCGGCGATGAAGTGGGCGGCGCCGGAGTCGGAGTGGCGCACGACGAACATGTCGGCAGCCATGGCTTCGAGGTTGCGCAGGGTGTCGAACAGGGTCTCGCCCTTGCTGGTCGAGGAGGTCGACACGTTCAGGCTGATCACGTCGGCCGACAGGCGCTGGGCGGCCAGTTCGAAGGTGGTGCGGGTACGGGTGGAGTTCTCGAAGAACACGTTGCACACGGTCTTGCCGCGCAGCAGCGGGACTTTCTTCACGGCCCGGGCGCCGACTTCGAGGAACGAGTCGGCGGTGTCGAGGATCTCGGTGAGCAGTTCGCGGGGCAAACCGTCGAGCGAGAGGAAGTGGCGCAGCTGGCCCTGGTCATTGAGCTGCAGCGGGCGCTTGGCGTCGAATGGCGTCATCGCGGGGGACTCTTAAAGGGCGGAAGCGGAAGCGAGGTCCTGGCGCTCGAGGACGAGCGGTGCGGGTCCGGTCAATTTTACCCGTTCATGGGCGGCCAGTGACAGGGTGGCACCGAGCACATTGGGGCGGATCGGCAGTTCGCCGGCATCCAGGTCCAGCAGGCACACCAGCGTCACGCTGGCCGGGCGGCCATAGTCGAACAGTTCGTTGAGGGCGGCGCGGATGGTGCGGCCGCTCATCAGCACGTCATCCACCAGCACCAGGTGCTGGCCTTCGATCTCGAACGGCAGATCCGAAGGGCGCACTTGCGGGTGCAGGCCGTTCTGGCTGAAGTCGTCGCGGTAGAACGAGACATCCAGGGTGCCCAGTGGGCTCTCGTCGGCCAATTCCTGCTGCAGCGCCTGGGCCACCCATACGCCGCCGGTGCGGATGCCGATGAAGCGTGGCTCGGCGATGGCGCGGCGGGCCAGGTGGGCGCGAAGGTCGACGGCCATCTGCCGGATCAGGTCGGCGGGATTGGGTAGGCTCATTGCGTGCTCCTCGGAAGGCGGGCGCCGGGTAGCTCCGGCGGCAAAGCGGAATTAAACGTTGGCCTCCAGCCAGCCTTGCAGCAGCAGGGCGGCGGCGATGGCGTCGACCGGGTTGTCGCGGTAGCTGCCGTGACGGCCGCCACGGGCCATCTGCTCGCCCTTGGCTTCGAAGGTGGTCAGGCGTTCGTCGTGGGTGTGCACCGGCAGGTTGAAACGGCCGTTGAGGCGCCGGGCGAATTTCTCGGCGCGCTCGCTCATCTCGCTGGGGGTGCCGTCCATGTTCAGCGGCAGGCCGACGACGATGGCATCGGGTTTCCATTCCTTGATCAGTTTTTCGACCTGGTTCCAGTCCGGCACGCCGTTCTGTGCCTTGAGGACGCAGAGTTCGCGGGCCTGGCCGGTGATCACCTGGCCGACGGCCACGCCGATCTGTTTGCTGCCGTAGTCGAAGCCCAGCAGCAGGCGCAGTTCGGCCATCAGGCGTGCCCCGCCTGGCTGGTGAGCAGGCTCAGGTTGATGCCGAGGCTGGCAGCGGCCGCGCCGAGGCGCTGTTCGTTGTCCATGCCGAACAGGATCGCGGGGTCGAACGGGCAGTTGAGCCAGGCGTTGTCGGCCAGCTCCGCTTCCAGCTGGCCAGCTTCCCAGCCGGCATAGCCGAGGGTGATCAGGCTCTTTTTCGGGCCCACGCCGGCGGCGATGGCCAGCAGTACGTCCTGGGAGGTGGTCAGCGACAGGCCTTCCAGGGCCACGGTGGCCTGGAAGCTGCACTCATCGCTGTGCAGCACGAAACCACGGTCGGTCTGCACCGGGCCGCCCAGGTAGATGGGCACCTGCAGCGTGCTGGCCGGGGGCGTTTCGTCGGGGCGCAACTGTTCGAGAATGTCGCCCAGGTTCAGCTCCTGCGGGCGGTTTACCACCAGCCCCATGGCGCCGTTGGCGTTGTGCTCGACGATGTAGGTAAGGGTGTGGGCAAAGTTCGGGTCGGCCATGTGCGGCATGGCGATCAGGAACTGGTGCTTGAGGTAGCTGGGGGCGAAAGTTTTCATGAGCGCTAGTGTGGCGCCAGGTGGCGGGGCTGGCAAGGTGCGCAGTACCTGTGGGAGATCACCCAGCCCTGTGGGAGCGGGTTTACCCGCGAAGCAGGCAGCGCGGTGCATGGCACCGGCTTCGCCGGTGTTCGCGGGTAAACCCGCTCCCACAGGGGGCCAATTTGCTGGCCGATCAATTGCTCGAAAGTCGATCCCCGCGGGCAAACCGCCAGGTGCGGATGATCTCCAACCGGTCAAACTCCGCCATGTCCCCGGTAAACGGCGCGAACGGCGCGGCCAGCCGCACGATGCGCTGGGCCGCCTGGTCCAGCACTGGCTGGCCAGACGATTCCAGCACCAGCACTTCATACAGCGAGCCATCGCGGTTGATCGACACCATCAGCCGCAGGCTGCCGTACAACTGCTGGCGCCGTGCCTCGTCGGGGTAGTTGAGGTTGCCGATGCGCTCGACCTTCTTGCGCCACTCTTCCTTGTACCAGGCGCCCTTGTCGCGCATGGTCGAGGCCGCATTCAGGCGATGGATGCGCGGGCGTTTGGCGTACAGCTGCTGTTCGTTGGACAGCTCGGCCTCAAGGCTGGCGATCTGGCTGGACAACTGCGAGCTGTCGAAGTCCGGCACTTTCGCCTCGGCCTTGGGCTGCGGTTTGCTTTCCTTCGGCTTGGGCTCGACCTTCTGCGGTTTCGGTGCCTGGGTGGCGACCGCGGACTTCGATGGCGCGGGCGGCGACTCTACTCTCGCGGCCGGCGGCGGGGTGATCTTGTTGATCTTGCTGTCCTGGAACGGCGCCACCTCGGTGGTCTTGGGTACCGCTTTCTTGTCCAGGGTGCCGCTGCCCTGCTGGTTTTCCTGGGCCTGGAAATCGGCCTTCTCGGGCGCCTTCTCGCTCTTGAAGGTGGCCAGGGTGATGTCCATGGTGTGGCGGATTTCAGCGGGTTTGATCACCGTGAAGCCAACCCCCAGGATCAGCGCCAGGTGCACCAGCGCGGCCAGGAACAGGGTAAAGCCGAGCCGGTCCACCGGGCGAACGCGGGGTGGCAGCAGGTCAGCGGGGATGTCGGCGGGGAGCGTCATCGGGTATCCAAAGGCAGCTTCGAGTCACAAGCTGCAAGCTTCAAGCAGAGGCGGCTGAGTGCAGGCCTGCTTTTACTTGCGGCTTGCAGCTTGAAGCTTGCGGCTGCGCATCATACCCCACTGGGCGGTGTTGCCACCTGTCCTCGGTCAGCGCGCTTGCAGCTTGCGATCAATGGCATCCATCAGCTTGCCGCCGATATTGGTGTTGAACGCGGCGTCGATCTCGCGGATGCAGGTCGGGCTGGTGACGTTGATCTCGGTGAGATGTTCGCCGATCACGTCCAGGCCGACGAACAGCAGGCCCTTCTCGCGCAGGGTTGGGCCAACCTGGGCGGCGATCCAGCGATCGCGGTCGCTCAGCGGGCGGGCTTCGCCACGGCCACCGGCGGCCAGGTTGCCGCGGGTCTCGCCGCTGGCCGGGATGCGCGCCAGGCAGTAGTCCACCGGCTCGCCGTCGATCATCAGGATGCGCTTGTCGCCGTCCTTGATCGCCGGCAGGTAGGCCTGGGCCATGATCTGCTGGGCGCCCAGGGCGGTCAGGGTTTCGAGGATCACCGACAGGTTCGGGTCGCCGACCCGGTGGCGGAAGATCGAGGTGCCGCCCATGCCGTCCAGCGGCTTGAGGATCACGTCGCCGTGCTTGGCGGCGAACTCACGGATGATGTCCGGACGGCGGCTGACCAGGGTCGGCGGCGTGCACTGCGGGAACAGCGTGGCGAACAGCTTCTCGTTGCAGTCGCGCAGGCTCTGCGGGCGGTTGACCACCAGCACGCCGTCGGCCTCGGCCTGCTCCAGCAGGTAGGTGCTGTAGACGAACTCCATGTCGAACGGCGGGTCCTTGCGCATCAGGATCACGTCCAGCTCGCTGAGCAGGCTGTCCTGCTCGTCGCCCAGCTCGAACCAGCGCGCCGGGTCGGCAAACACCTTCAGCGGGCGCATCCGCGCGCGGGCTTTGCCTTCGCCCTGATACAGGTCGCGCTGTTCCATGTAGAACAGGCTCCAGCCACGCTCCTGGGCGGCCAGCAGCATGGCCAGCGAGCTGTCCTTTTTATAGGAGATGGACGCGATAGGGTCCATGACAATCCCGAGGCGAACGCTCATGGGGTAATTCCTCTTGGCGGCGAGTGGCCGCGATGGCACGAAAAAGTGGCTCAGGGTGGCGCCGGGCGCGCGCCCGGTCAAGGGGGCGGGCAGATGGAATGGCCCTGCGGAGTGTGCTAAAAAGGCTCGATCCAGCTTCAGGCCGCAAGCTATAAGCTACAAGACAGAGGCGCTGCGCAGCGATCTGCTTTTTCTTGTCGTTTGAAGCGTGCAGCTTACCGCTCATTCAATGTGGCGCAATTTATGGAACAACCCCTGAAGGTGATGGTGATCGACGATTCGCGCACGATCCGCCGCACTGCCCAGATGTTGCTCGGCGAGGCGGGCTGCGAGGTGATCACCGCCAGCGATGGTTTCGACGCCCTCGCCAAGATCATCGACCACAAGCCGCGGATCATCTTCGTCGATGTGCTCATGCCACGCCTGGACGGCTACCAGACCTGCGCACTGATCAAGCACAACAGCGCCTACAAGGACACCCCGGTGATCCTGCTTTCTTCCCGCGACGGCCTGTTCGACAAGGCCCGCGGCCGGGTGGTCGGCTCCGACCAGTTCCTGACCAAACCTTTCAGCAAGGAAGAACTGCTCGACGCAATCCGCGCCCATGTGCCCGGTTTCGCCGCGCAGGACCCAATCGCACCCTGACGCCGCCCAGTTGAAGGCGGCGTCTCACGTTCCTCATGGGGAAACAGCATGGCCCGAGTTCTGATTGTCGACGATTCGCCGACCGAGATGTACCGCTTGACCGAGTGGCTGGAAAAACACGGCCACCAGGTGCTCAAGGCCAGCAACGGCGCCGACGGCGTGGCCCTGGCCCGCCAGGAGAAGCCCGATGCGGTGCTGATGGACATCGTCATGCCCGGCATGAACGGTTTCCAGGCCACCCGCCAGCTGAGCAAAGACCCGGAAACCAGCGCCATCCCGGTGATCGTGGTCACCACCAAGGACCAGGAAACCGACCGCATCTGGGCCACGCGCCAGGGCGCCCGCGACTTCCTGACCAAGCCTGTGGAAGAGGACGCGTTGATCGCCAAGCTGGTCGAGGTGCTCGGCGCTTGACCACTCGCCCTCAGGGCGCGGCACTGACCGCCTTCGAGCTGCTGCTGGACATCGATCGGCGTTGCCGCCTGCTGGTGGCCGACCAGCCGCTCCAGGACACCCGCCTGCAGCAGTGGAGCGGCATCGGCTTTCGCATTGCCGGGCAATGGTTCGTCGCGCCCATGGGTGAAATTGCCGAAGTGCTGCGTGAGCCGCGCAGCAGCCGGGTGCCGGGGGTACAGCCCTGGGTATGCGGGGTGGCCAACCTGCGTGGGCGGCTGTTGCCGGTGATGGACCTGAGCGCGTTCTTCGGCTTAGGCCCTGCGGCGGCGGGCAAGCAGCGGCGGGTGCTGGTGCTGGACCACGAAGAGCTGTTCGCCGGGCTGCTGGTGGACGAGGTGGTGGGCCTGCAGCACTTCGCCCTGAGCAGCCTCGAACTGTCGCCGCCGCAGCCTTTGATTCGCGCCGCCGCACCCTTCGTGCAGGGGCATTTCCCCCGTGAGCGCAACTGGGCGATCTTCAGCCCGTTCGCCCTGGCCCAGGCGCCGGGCTTTCTCGATGTGGCGTTGTAGAGGACTTTCGACGTGAACAAGCCTGGCCCCTCCGTTTCCCCCGCCGCCGTGGCCCAGCGCCCGCGCAGCAGCGCGCAGATCACCGTGCTGTTCGTGGTGCTGATCCTGTCGATCGTGCTGCTGTTCGCCAACTTCGCCTACCTCAACACCCAGGCCAACCACGACAAGCAGTACATCGGGCATGCCGGCGAACTGCGCGTGCTGTCCCAGCGCATCGCCAAGAACGCCACCGAGGCGGCAGCCGGCAAGGCCCTGGCGTTCCGCCTGCTCAGTGATGCGCGCAACGATTTCGAGCGGCGCTGGAGCTACCTGCGCGAGGGCGACAAGGCCACCGGCCTGCCCGCCGCCCCGGCCACCGTGCGCGACGAAATGGACGCGGTGCGCCAGGACTGGGAAAACCTGCGCAAGAACACCGACACCATCCTGGCCAGCGAACAGACCGTGCTGTCGCTGCACCAGGTGGCGGCCACCCTGGCCGAGACCGTGCCGCAGTTGCAGGTCGAGTACGAAAAGGTGGTGGAGATCCTGCTGCAAAGCGGTGCCCCGGCCAGCCAGGTGGCGGTGGCCCAGCGCCAGCTGTTGCTGGCCGAGCGCATTCTCGGCTCGGTCAACACCGTGCTGGCCGGCGACGACAGCTCGGTGCAGGCCGCCGACACCTTCGGCCGCGACGCCAGCCGTTTCGGCCAGGTGCTCGAAGGCATGCTCGCCGGCAACCCGGCGATCCAGGTGACCCGGGTCGAAGACGCCGATGCCCGCGCGCGCCTGGCTGAAATTGCCGAGCTGTTCCAGTTCGTTGCCGGCTCGGTGGACGAAATTCTCGAAACATCGCCCGAGCTGTTCCGTGTGCGCGAAGCCGCCGGCAACATCTTCAGCCTCTCGCAAACCCTGCTCGACGAGGCCTCGCACCTGGCCAACGGCTTCGAAAACCTGGCCAGCGGGCGCACCCTCGACACCGTCGGCGGCTACGTGCTGGGCCTGCTGGCGCTGGCCTCGATCATCCTCATCGGCCTGGTGATGGTGCGCGCCACCCACCGCCAGCTGCGCGAAACCGCCGAGAAGAACGAACGCAACCAGCAGGCGATCATGCGCCTGCTCGACGAAATCGAAGAGCTGGCCGACGGCGACCTCACCGTCACGGTGGCGGTCACCGAAGACTTCACCGGCGCCATCGCCGACTCGATCAACTACTCGGTCGACCAGCTGCGCGACCTGGTCGCCACCATCAACCACAGCGCCGAGCAGGTCGCCGCCGCCGTGCAGGACACCCAGAACACCGCGCGCCAGTTGGCCAAGGCCTCCGAGCACCAGGCCGCGCAGATCAGCGAGGCCTCCGAGGCGGTGGGCGACATGGTCGAGTCGATCGACCGGGTATCGGCCCACGCCTACGAGTCGGCCAAGGTGGCCGAGCGTTCGGTCGCCATCGCCAACAAGGGCAACGAGGTGGTGCACAACACCATCAACGGCATGGACAACATCCGTGAGCAGATCCAGGACACCGCCAAGCGGATCAAGCGCCTGGGTGAGTCGTCCCAGGAAATCGGCGACATCGTCAGCCTGATCGACGACATTGCCGACCAGACCAACATCCTCGCCCTCAACGCGGCGATCCAGGCCTCGCTGGCCGGCGAGGCCGGGCGCGGCTTTGCCGTGGTCGCCGACGAAGTGCAACGCCTGGCCGAACGTTCGTCGTCGGCCACCCGGCAGATCGAGGCGCTGGTGCGCACCATCCAGGCCGACACCAACGAGGCGGTGATTTCCATGGAGCAGACCACCGCCGAAGTGGTGCGCGGCGCACGCCTGGCGCAGGACGCCGGGGTGGCGCTGGCCGAGATCGAAGGGGTATCGCAGACCCTGGCCGAACTTATCCACAGCATCTCCGACGCCGCCCAGCTGCAAACCTCGTCCGCCGGGCAGATCTCCCACACCATGGCGGTGATCCAGCAGATCACCGCGCAGACCTCCGCCGGTTCCGGCGCCACCGCTGACAGCATCCGCCACCTGGCACGCATGGCCAGTGAAATGCGCCGCTCGGTGTCGGGCTTCACCCTGCCGGCCGCGGCCGAGCGCCGCTGATGGAGCAGTCCATGACGTCGGTGGTGGCGAGCAGCGAACGGCACGACACGGTCGCCCTGGCCTGGACCAAGGCGCCCATCCTCGATTGCCTGGGCCAGGCGCGCCAGGCCCTGGAACATTTCACCGGGGCGCCGGACGACCTGTCGAACCTGATCTTCTTCGTCGACAACCTGCACCAGGTGCACGGTTGCCTGCGCATGCTCGAATTGCCCGGCGCCACGCGCCTGGCCGAAGAGCTGGAGCTGCTTGGGCGGGCCATGGCCGAGGGCCAGGTCAGCCCCCGCGGCGAATGCCTGGGCGCACTGTTCCGGGGCCTGGAGCAACTGCCGCCGTACCTCGACCGGCTGCGCGGGGCGCGCCACGACCTGCCGCTGGTGGTGATGCCGCTGCTCAACCAGCTGCGGGCCTGCCGAGGCGCCGAGGCACTGGCCCAGGGCAGCCTGCTGGGTGAGCTCGGCACGCGCCTGGCCGGTGCCGAAGACCTGGCCAACCTCGACCTGTCGCTGGGCAACTGGCGCGAGCACATGCAGGCCGGCGCCGGGCGCGATGCCCTGCGTTCGGTGGTCTCGGCCCTGTGCGACGACCTGATGCGCATCAAGGACCAGCTCGACCCCCTGGTCAGTGACGAGCGGCCGCCACGGGCGCCGCTGCAAGCCTTGCTCGCACCGCTGCGCCACGTCGCCGATACCCTGGCGGTGCTGGGCTTCCAGCAGCCACGGCGGGTGATCATCGACCAGGTGCTGGCGTTGCAGGCCCTGGTGGAGCAGGACGACAGCGTGAATGAAGCGGTGCTGATGGATGTGGCCGGGGCGCTGCTGTATGTGGAAGCGACGCTCAACGGCATGGTCGGCCCGCTGGAAGAAAGCCAGCCCGGCAGCCTGCCCGGCTCGGACCTGGCCGAGATCCGCCAGTTGGTACTCCACGAGTCGCTCAACGTCTTGCAGCAGGCCAAGGACCTGATTGGCGACTGCCTTGAGTCGGACTGGTCGCGCCAACGCCTGCAAGCCCTGCCGGGGCTGTTGCAGCAGGTGCGCGGCGCCCTGGCGATGCTGATGCTGCCGGCCGCCGCCGAGGTGTTCGCCGGCGCCGCCGGTTATGTGCAGGGCTGGCTGGTGCACCTGGAGGACGAGCCACTGCCCGACGAGCTGGCGCACCTGGCCGACGCGCTGTGCGCCGCCGAGGCATACCTGCAATGGCGCGTGGCCGACCCGTTGGCCGATGCGCAACCCTTCATCGAGATGGCCCGCGCCAGCCTGGCTGCACTGGGTGTGCAGTGCCAGGCGCTGGAGCCGTCGGCCAGCAGCGGCCGGGCCGTGGATGGCATCGATGACGAGCTGCGCGACGTATTCCTCGAAGAAGCCGGCGAGCTGTTGCCGGAAATCGAACGTCACTGGCTACGCTGGCGCGCCGACAACAACCTGCGCGATGCATTGATCGAAGTGCGCCGTGCCTTGCATACCCTCAAGGGCAGTGGGCGCATGGTCCATGCCGAGGCCGTGGCGGAGCTGGCATGGGGCGCCGAGCACCTGCTCAACCGGGTGCTGGAGGGGCGTATCGCGCTCAGCGCCGAGGGGCTGGTCGCGCTGCAGCAGGTGTTCGTGCGCCTGCCCGACTTGCTGGCCGATTTCGCCGCCAGCCAGTTGCCGGCCAGCGCCGAGATCGAACAACTGGCCGCCCACCTGCATGCGCTGGCGCTCAACGACGCGGCGCCCGGCGCCAGCATCGACGGGCTCGACCCGCAGCTGCTGGAGATCTTCCGCAACGAAGCCCAGGGCCATCTGGCCGGCCTCGATGCCTTCCTGCACACGGCCAACGCCGAAGGCACGCCGGTCAGCGACGGCCTGCAGCGCGCACTGCACACGCTCAAGGGCAGCGCGGCCATGGCCGGGGTGATGCCGGTGGCCGAGCTTGCCACCGCGCTCGACCGCCTGGTGCGTGAGTACAAGGGCCACGAACTGCCCCTGCTGCTGGTGGAAATCGAACTGCTGGAAGCGGCCCGGGCCCTGTTCCACCTGGGCCTGGCACAACTGGGCAGCACGCCGCTGGCGCCGATCACCGGTGCCGCCGCGCTGATCGAACAGGTCGGTCAAACCGTCGATGCACGCCTGGCGCAGTTGCACAGCGACCCCCACCAGGTGCGGCGCAGCCGTCGCGACCCACAGTTGATCGCCGCTTTCCTGGCCGCAGGCATGGACACCTTGCTCGACGCCGAGGCGCAACTGGCGCACTGGCAGCAACAGCCGGCGCTGCGCCAGGCGCTGGACCCTTTGCTGGATGCCATGACCAGCCTCAGCCATGCGGCTCACCAGGCCGAGCTGTGGCAGGTGGATGAAATCTGCGAAGGCTTGCTCGACCTGTATGGCGCGGTGGAAGAGGGCAGCCTGGCGGCCACGCCGAGGTTCTTCGAAGTCGCCGGCCAGGCTCATGAAGTGCTGCTCGATATGCTCGACGAGATCGCCGCCGGGCAGGACCTGAATGCGCGCCCCGAGTGCCTGGCGGCCTTGCGCGGGTTGCTCGACGATGCGCTCGACCCGTCGGTGATGGGCGTGGTCGGCGCCGAGGGGGTGACGCCGCTGCCGGCGCCAGCCTTGGTCGAGCTGTTCCTGGAGGAGGCCGGGGACATCCTCGACAGCGCCAACCAGGCCCTGCAGCAGTGGCAAGGCGAGCCGGGCAACGTCACGGTGCTGTCTTCGCTGCAGCATGATGCACTGACCCTCAAGGGCGGGGCGCAGATGGCCGCGATCGGCGCGGTGGAAGTGCTCGCCCAGGAGTTGGCGCTGCTTTACGAAGGGCTGGTGGACCGTCGCCTGGGGGCCAGCGCAGCGCTTTTCGACTTGCTGCGGCGCAGCCATGCGGCGCTGGCCGAGATGCTGCACAGCCTGCGCCAGGGCGAGGCTCCGGTCTCGGCAGTGACGCTGCTGGGCGAGCTGCGCGAGTTTCGCCAGACCGCGCCGCCGCCCAGCCCGGCCGAGCTGCCCGGCACGCCCGAAGAGCAGGCCCAGGCCGCAGGCGACAAGGAGCTGCTGGAAGTCTTCCTCGAAGAGAGCTCCGACATCGTCGAGAGCGCCGCCGATGCCCTGGATCGCTGGCAGGCCGACCCGCGTAGCACGGTCGAGGTGGAGAACCTGCTGCGTGACCTGCACACCCTCAAGGGCGGCGCGCGGATGGTCGAGATCGCCGCCATTGGCGACCTGGCCCACGAACTGGAATTCCTTTACGAGTTGCTGGCCGCAGGCAGGCTGCCGCCGACGCCGGCCTTGTTCAGCCTGCTGCAGAACTGCCACGACCGCCTGGCCCACATGCTCGATGCCGTGCGCCTGGGCCAGCCGCTGCATGCCGCCACGGCGCTGATCGACTACATCCGCAACTTCTCCAGCGCCGCGCTGACCGACAGTGCCGCCGCAGCGCCGCAGGTCGAGGCCACGCCCGCCGAGCTGCCGGCCGCCGCGCCGGAGCGGGCCGGGGACATGATCAAGGTCGATGCCGAGCTGCTCGACGACCTGGGCAACCTGGCCGGCGAGCACACGGTGATCCGCGGGCGCATCGAACAGCAGGTCAACGATGCGCAGTTCGCCCTCAACGAAATGGAGACCACGCTGGAGCGCATGCGCGACCAGCTGCTGCGCCTGGACATCGAAACCCAGGGGCGGATCTCCAGTCGCCAGCAGTTCGAGGGCGACGCCTACGACGATTTCGACCCGCTGGAAATGGACCGCCACTCGCAGCTGCAGCAGCTGTCGCGGGCCCTGTTCGAATCGGCGTCGGACCTGCTCGACCTGAAAGAGACCCTGCTGCAGCGCTCGCAGGAAACCCACAGCCTTCTGCAGCAGCAGGCGCGGGTCAACAGCCAGTTGCAGGAAGGCCTGACCGCCACCCTGATGGTGCCGTTCGAACGCCTGGTACCGCGCTTGCAGCGGGTGGTGCGGCAGGTGGCCAGCGAGCTGGGCAAGCAGGTCGAGCTGGTGGTCGGCAACGCCGAGGGCGAGCTCGACCGCAGTGTGCTGGAGCGCATGGTGGCGCCGCTGGAGCACATGCTGCGCAACGCCGTCGACCACGGCCTGGAAGGCCGCGAGGCACGCCTGGCCGCCGGCAAGCCGGAGCAGGGCACCATCCACCTCAACCTGCTGCATGAAGGCGCCGACATCGTCATCGAAATGAGCGACGACGGCGCCGGGGTGCCGCTGGAAGCGGTGCGCAACAAGGCGATCAAGCGCGGCCTGCTCGACCCCCAGGCGCGCTTGAGCGACCACGAGATCCTGCAATTCATCCTGCGCCCCGGGTTCTCCACGGCCGAAAAGATCACCCAGATTTCCGGGCGCGGCCTGGGCATGGACGTGGTCCATGAAGAGGTCAAGCAGCTGGGCGGTTCGATGAGCATCGAGTCCAGCCCGGGCAAGGGCGCGCGTTTTCTCATCCGCCTGCCGTTCACCGTGTCGGTGAACCGGGCGCTGATGGTGCACCTGGGCGACGAGCAGTACGCCATCCCGCTCAATACCATCGAAGGGATCGTGCGGGTGCCGGCCGCAGAGCTCGAGGCCTGCTACCGCCTCGACCCGCCGCGCTACACCTACGCCGGCCACGACTACGCCCTGCGCTATCTCGGCGAGCTGGTGCAGGGCGGTGGCCAGCCCGGGCTGCTGGGCCAGAGTGTGCCGCTGCCGGTGCTGCTCACCCATTCCCAGGAGCAGTCGTTCGCCATCCAGGTCGACAGCCTGTCGCCCAGCCGCGAAATCGTGGTCAAGAGCCTCGGGCCGCAGTTCGCGGCCGTGCCGGGGCTGTCGGGTGCGACGCTGCTCGGCGATGGCCGGGTGGTGCTGATTCTCGATCTGCTGGGCCAGTTGCGCGGCCAGCAACGGCGCCTGGCGCGCCTGCCGGGTGCCGGCGACGGCCAGCGCGCGCTGACCGGGCCTGCACCCCGCCGGGCGTTGCTGGTGATGGTGGTGGATGACTCGGTGACCGTGCGCAAGGTCACCAGCCGCCTGCTGGAGCGCCACGGCATGAGCGTGCTGACCGCCAAGGACGGTGTCGATGCCATGGCCCTGCTCGAAGAGCACCGCCCGGATGTGCTGTTGCTGGATATCGAGATGCCGCGCATGGACGGCTTCGAAGTGGCTACGCGCATCCGCCGTGACGAGCGCCTCAAGCAACTGCCGATCATCATGATTACCTCGCGCACGGGGCAGAAGCACCGTGAGCGGGCCATGGCCATCGGCGTCAACGAGTACCTTGGCAAGCCGTACCAGGAGTCGGTCCTGTTGCAGAGCATCGCCTACTGGAGCCAGCACCATGCTTGACCATATCGCCGGGCAGCGCAGCAGCCTGACCGGGCTGTTGCTGCCCCTGGGCGACCGTGCCCTGGTGCTGCCGAACGTGGCGGGGGCCGAATTGATCGGCCACCGCGCCATCGCCTGTGAGCCGGGCGAGCCCGGCTGGCACCTGGGCTGGGTCGACTGGCGCCAGCAGCGCTTGCCGCTGGTCGGTTTCGAGGCCGCCTGCGGTGGGCACACCCCGTGCGGTGAGCGGGCGCGGATCGTCGTGCTCAATGCCCTGGGCGATACCGGGCTGCGTTACCTGGCGCTGCTGCTGCAGGGCATTCCGCGTTCGTGCAAGCTCGACAGCCAGCTCAATTACGTGGATGTGCCGCTGGCCGCGCTGGAGCTGGCGGCGGTGCAGGTGGGCGAGCAGGTGGCACGGGTGCCGGATCTGGCGGCGCTGGAACGGATGGTGCGTGACGCGCAACTGCAACCTGGCCTTGGTTAGGATGTAGGCAGTCCCGGCCCTATCGCGGGGCAAGCCCGCTCCCACGCTCGAGAGCAAACCGTGGGAGTTGGCTTGCCCCGCGATGAGGCCGTCAGGAACCCTGCTGGCCCTCGGAGGTCTGTGCTTGCATGTATTACGGTGAACGTTTCAATGCCTGGACCCACCTGGTCGGCGCGGTATTGGCCTGCATCGGCGCGGTGTGGCTGATCGTCGTCGCGGGCCTGCAGGGCGATCCCTGGAAGATCGTCAGCTTCTCCATCTACGGCTTCACGCTGCTGCTGCTCTACAGCATCTCCACCCTCTATCACAGCACCCGCGGCAGGGCGAAGCAGGTCATGCGCAAGCTCGACCATCTGTCGATCTACCTGCTGATCGCCGGCAGCTACACACCGTTCTGCCTGGTCAGCCTGCGCGGGCCCTGGGGCTGGAGCCTGTTCGGGGTGGTCTGGGGGTTGGCGCTGATCGGCATGCTGCAGGAGATCAAGCCGCGCTCGGAGGCGCGCATCCTGTCGATCGTCATCTACGCGGTGATGGGCTGGATCGTGCTGGTGGCGGTCAAGCCGTTGCTGTACAGCCTGGGTACCGCCGGCTTCACCTGGCTGGCGGCCGGCGGTGTGTTCTACACCGTCGGCATCCTGTTCTTCGCCTTCGACAGCCGGTTCCGGCACTGGCACGGCATCTGGCACCTGTTCGTCATCGCCGGCAGCCTGATGCACTTCGTCGCGGTGTTCTTCTACGTGAGTTAGAAGTCGCCCCACAGCTGTTGCGCCACCGACAGCGCCACCACTGGCGCGGTCTCGGTGCGCAGCACCCGCGGGCCGAGGCGGGCGGCTTGGTAGCCGGCGGCCTTGGCCTGCTCGACTTCGGCATCGCTCAGGCCGCCTTCGGGGCCGATCAGGAAGGCCAGGCGTGCGGGCTTGGGGTGGCTGGTCAACGGCTCGGCCACCGGGTGCAGCACCAGCTTGAGGTCGGCCTCGCAGGCCTTGAGCCATTCGGCCAGGGTGAGCGGCGGGTGGATCACCGGCAGGGTCGAGCGGCCGCACTGCTCGCAGGCGCTGATGGCCACCTGGCGCCAGTGGGCCAGGCGTTTGTCGGCGCGCTCGTCCTTCAGGCGTACTTCGCAGCGTTCGCTGACGATCGGGGTGATTTCGTTGGCGCCCAGTTCGGTGGCTTTCTGGATGGCCCAGTCCATGCGCTCGCCCCGGGACAGGCCCTGGCCGAGGTGGATGTGCAGTGGCGATTCGGCCTGGCCGGGGAGGGCCTGGTCGAGGCTGACGCGCACGCTTTTCTTGCCGACCTCGAGCAGTTGGCCAAGGTATTCCTGGCCGCTGCCGTCGAACAACTGCACGGCGTCGCCGGCAGCCATGCGCAGCACGCGGCCGATGTAGTGGGCCTGGGCTTCGGGCAGGTCGTGCTCGCCGAGGGCCAGGGGGGCGTCGATGAAGAAGCGGGAGAGTCTCATGGTTCAGCTCGGGAAAAGGTTGTCATAGACCCTGTGGGAGCGGGTTTACCCGCGAATTCGGCGGCGCGGCCACCATCGTATTCGCGGGTAAACCCGCTCCCACAGGGTATGCGGCGATGCTGCTGGTTAGCCCGGATCGCGGAAGTCGGGGTGGAAGTTGGCCGGTACCGCCACACTGACGCTGTCGCGGGTGGCAATGTCGATACCTTCGCTGGCCACTTCGGCGAGGAAGTCGATCTGCTCCGGGGTGATCACGTAAGGCGGCAGGAAATACACCACGCTGCCCAGCGGGCGCAACAGCGCGCCACGGGTCAGGGCATGCTCGAACACCTTCAGGCCGCGACGCTCCTGCCAGGGGTAGGCGGCCTTGCTGGCCTTGTCCTGAACCATCTCGATGGCCAGGGCCATGCCGGTCTGGCGGATCTCGGCGACGTGGGCATGGTCGGCCAGGTGCGCGGTGGCACTGGCCATGCGTGCCGACAGGGCCTTGTTGGCCTCGATCACGTTGTCCTGCTCGAAGATGTCCAGGGTCGCCAGGGCGGCGGCACAGGCCAGCGGGTTGCCGGTGTAGCTGTGCGAGTGGAGGAACGCGCGCAGGGTCGGGTAGTCGTCATAGAAGGCCTGGTAGACCTTGTCGGTGGTCAGGCAGGCGGCCAGCGGCAGGTAGCCGCCGGTCAGCGCCTTGGACAGGCACAGGAAGTCCGGGCGGATGCCGGCCTGTTGGCAGGCGAACATCGTGCCGGTGCGGCCAAAGCCCACGGCGATCTCGTCGTGGATCAGGTGCACGTCGTAGCGGTCGCAGGCTTCGCGCAGCAGCTTGAGGTAGACCGGGTGGTACATGCGCATGCCGCCAGCGCCCTGGATCAGCGGCTCGACGATCACGGCGGCGATGGTCGCGTGGTGCTCGGCCAGGGTCTGCTCCATGGCGGCGAACATGTTGCGCGAGTGTTCTTCCCAGCCCATGCCCTCGGGGCGCAGGTAGCAGTCCGGGCTGGGCACCTTGATGGTGTCCAGCAGCAGCGCCTTGTAGGTTTCGGTGAACAGCGGCACGTCACCCACCGACATCGCGGCGATGGTCTCGCCGTGGTAGCTGTTGGTCAGGGTAACGAAGCGCTTTTTCGCAGGTTTGCCGGTGTTCTGCCAGTAGTGGAAGCTCATCTTCAGCGCCACTTCGATGCACGACGAGCCGTTGTCGGCGTAGAACACCCGGTCCAGGCCAGCCGGGGTCATGGCCACCAGGCGCTCGGACAGCTCGATCACCGGCTGATGGCTGAAGCCGGCCAGGATCACGTGTTCGAGCTGGTCGACCTGGTCCTTGATGCGCTGGTTGATGCGTGGGTTGGCGTGGCCGAACACGTTGACCCACCAGGAGCTGACCGCGTCCAGGTAGCGCTTGCCCTCGAAGTCCTCGAGCCATACGCCTTCGCCGCGCTTGATCGGGATCAGCGGCAGCTGCTCGTGGTCTTTCATCTGGGTGCAGGGGTGCCACAGGACCTTGAGGTCGCGTTGCATCCACTGATCGTTGAGGCCCATGGGCACTTCTCCTGGCTTGGCGGCGTGGCTTGACCGCGTAAGCCTAAGCAAAGCGGGCAGGCGGGACAACCGCCGGATGCATTGCTACGGGGCGGCTTCAGACAAAAATTCCAGCCGCTAAAAGCACTTGCTGCGACCAACTGGCAGGGTGTGCGGACCTGACGTATTCTTAGCGCTACTTTCCCTGGGGTATTCCTCCCCTTTTTTCTCAGTGATTTCTGAACCGGAGTTCGCCGACATGGCTGCTGCTTGGGTGCGCCTGTGCGCGTTGGTATTGATTGGTGTGTCCAGCGCTGGCGCGCTGGCCAAGGACAAGACGGCAATCGTCGTCGGTGGCGGCCTGGCGGGCCTGACGGCCGCCTATGAGCTGCAGAGCAAGGGCTGGCAGGTCACCCTGCTGGAGGCCAAGGCGGGCATGGGCGGGCGTTCGGGCCTGGCCACCAGCGAGTGGATCGGCAACAACAAGACCCAGCCGGTGCTCAACCAGTACCTGGAGCGCTTCAAGGTCGGTACCTTGCCCGCGCCGGAGTTTGTCCGTACCCCTGGCTACCTGATCGACGGCGAGTATTTCAGCGCCACCGACCTGGCCACCAAGCAGCCGGCCACGGCCGAGGCGCTCAAGCGCTATGAGAAGACCCTGGACGACCTGGCACGCTCGATCGAAGACCCACTGAACCCGGCGGCCAACAGCACCCTGTTCGCCCTCGACCAGATCAACGTCTCTACCTGGCTCGACAAGCTGCAACTGCCAGCGACCGCGCGTCAGCTGGTGAACCAGCAGATCCGCACCCGCTACGACGAACCGTCGCGCCTGTCCTTGCTGTATTTCGCCCAGCAGAGCCGTGTGTACCGCAATGTCAGCGACCGCGACCTGCGCGCCGCGCGCCTGCCCGGTGGCAGCCCGGTGCTGGCCCAGGCCTTCGTCAAGCAGCTCAAGACCATCAAGACCAGCTCGCCGGTCACTGCCATCGTGCAGGACAAGGACGGCGTGACGGTCAAGGTCGGCTCGGTCGGCTACCAGGCCGATTACCTGGTCATGGCCGTGCCGCTGCGTGCGCTGGCCAAGATCCAGATGACCCCAGGCCTGGACAACCAGCACCTGGCCGCGCTCAAGGGCACCAATTACGGCTGGCGCGACCAGCTGATGCTCAAGTTCAAGAGCCCGGTCTGGGAAAGCCGCGCGCGCATGTCGGGTGAAATCTTCAGCAACACCGGCCTGGGCATGCTGTGGATCGAGCCGGCGCTCAAGGGTGGCGCCAACGTGGTGATCAACCTGTCCGGTGACAATGCCCGCCTGCTGCAGGCGTTCGGCGACAAGCAGATGGTCGATCAGGTGCTGATCCGCCTGCATGCGTTCTATCCGCAGGCCCGTGGTGCCTTCACCGGCTACGAGGTGCGCCGCTACAGCACCGACGCTGGCATGGGTGGCGCCTACCTGGCCTTCGGCCCCGGCCAGATCAGCAAGTACTGGCGCCTGTGGGAGCGCCCGGTGCAACGCATCACTTTTGCCGGCGAGCACACCGACGCGCTGTACCCGGGCACCCTTGAAGGCGCCCTGCGCAGTGGCCAGCGCGCCGCCGGCCAAGTGCAGGACCTGGCGGCGGGCAAGTCGTTCGACCCGGTCAAAGCGGTCGCGGCCACCGCAGCGGCAGGTACCGTGGCGGCAGCGGCGGCCAAGGACAAGGGCGGGTTCTTCTCCAACCTGTTCGGCGGCTCGTCCGACAAGGCCGAGAAGGCGCCTGCCAAGCCAGAGCCGGTGAAGGTTGAAGAGGCCAAGCAAGACAAGCCAGGGTTCTTCTCGCGTCTGTTCGGCGGTGGCGACAAGCCAGAGGTCAAGGCCGCGCCGGTCGCCAAGGTGGAAGAGGTGGCGCCGGCCCCGGCCCCAGCGCAGGCTCCGGCAGCCCCTGCCGTGGTGGCCAAGGAAGAGCCGGTCAAGGCCGTCCCTGCCAAAGCTGCGCCGGCCAAGCCTGCTGCGCAGAAGCCGGCAGCCAAGCAGGCGCACAAACCTGCTGCCAAGCCTGCGCCAGTGAAGAAAGCCACGGCCAAGAGCGAGCCCGCGAAAAAGGCCGTGGTGAACAGCCAGGCCAAGGCTGACTAGCCCCACTTAACGGGTTTGCACGTGCACTGTAGGAGCGGCCTTGTGCCGCGAAAGGGCTGCGCAGCAGCCCCCTGCAATCCATGTGGTAATGCTGGGGCCGCTTTGCGGCCCTTTCGCGGCACAAGGCCGCTCCTACAGGAAGTTCGCGCAGGACATACAGTGCAGTACCTGTAGGAACGGCTATCGTTAACGTTTCCTTAATGGCAAGCTTACAAAATTGTTATCGGATTTCTCGATCATCCGAAGCAAGTTTTTCCGCTTTTATTCGATACGTTACCCGCTAGTCTTGTGCACAGCTTTCACGGGGAAATACGCCAACATGCAACTGCGCAACTCATCTTCTCGCTATGGCCTGGTCAGCATCATCCTGCACTGGGGTGTGGCGCTGGCGGTCTTCGGGTTGTTCGGCCTGGGGCTGTGGATGGTCGGTCTGGATTACTACGACCCGTGGCGCAAGTCCGGGCCGGACCTGCACAAGAGCATTGGCCTGGTGCTGCTGGCAGTGATGCTGCTGCGTGTGATCTGGCGTTTCGTCAGCCCACCGCCGCCGGCACCGGCCAACCACGGCAAGGTGACACGCCTCGCCGCCAAACTTGGGCACCTGGCGCTGTACCTGGGGCTGTTCGCGGTGATGATCGCCGGTTACCTGATCTCCACTGCCGACGGCGTCGGCATCCCGGTGTTCGAACTGTTCGAGGTGCCGGCATTGATCAGCGACCTGCCTGACCAGGCCGATACTGCAGGGGTCATCCATTTGTGGCTGGCCTGGGGCCTGGTGATCTTTGCCGTGCTCCACGCACTGGCGGCACTCAAGCACCATTTCATCGACCGTGACGCGACCCTGACTCGTATGCTGGGCCGCAAAGCTTGACTCTCAACCTCAATTGCAAAGGAAGGAAGTAAGGATGTTGAAAAAGACTTTTGCCGCTCTGGCGCTCGGTACCGCTCTGTTCTCCGCCGGCCAGGCCATGGCCGCTGAATACAAGATCGACAAGGAAGGCCAGCACGCGTTCGTCGACTGGAAAATCAGCCACCTGGGCTACAGCTTCATCCACGGCACCTTCAAGGACTTCGACGGTAACTTCACCTGGGACAGCGCCAAGCCCGAGGCCAGCAAGATCAACGTCGATCTGAAAACCGCCAGCCTGTGGTCCAACCACGCCGAGCGTGACAAGCACATCGCCAGCAAAGACTTCCTGGATGTGAAGAAGTACCCAGAAGCCAAGTTCGTTTCCACCAGCGTCAAGTCCACCGGTGAAAAGACCGCCGACGTGACCGGCGACCTGACCATGCACGGCGTGACCAAGCCGGTGACCTTCAAGGCCACCTTCAACGGTGAGGGCAAGGACCCGTGGGGCGGCGAGCGTGCGGGCTTCAACGCCACCACCACCCTCAACCTGAATGACTTCGGCATCAAGGGCCCGGGACCGACTTCCCAGACCCTCGACCTGGACATCAGTGTCGAAGGCGTGAAGCAGAAGTAATTTGCCTCGGTAACGAAAACGCCGCCCATTGGGCGGCGTTTTCATTTTTGGCCTCATCGCGGGGCAAGCCCGCTCCCACAACAGCCAGCCTGGCTTTGTAGGAGCGGGCTTGCCCCGCGATCGCTTGTTAACCCTTGCGGGTCAGCAGCGCCGGGCGCTCGCCGCGTGGGCGGCTTGGCAGGTCGTCCAGCTGCTCGGGCGTTGGGTAACGATCAAGCTTGGATTCCTTGCGGATGATCACCGGTGCCGGCTGCGAATCGCGCGGATTGCGCACGGCCGGTTCTTGGCGGGCCGAATCGTCACGGCGGTTACGGCCACCGTTGTTGTCGCGACGGGCGCCGCCATTGCTGCCGCCACCGTTACGGGCGCGTTTTTCGCCCGAGCCCTGGTTCTGCCCCTGGCCCTGGCGCTGCTGGCCATTGCCGCGACTTTGCCCCTGAGCCTGACCGCCGGCACCGCTACGCTGACCTTGGCCCTGACCGCCAGTACCACCCGGGCGACGGTTGCGGCCCTGGTTCTTGGCGTTCTGGTAGGGGCTGACGTAGTCGGCACGGTTACCGAAGTTGTCGATGTCGTCGTCCAGGAACTCTTCGGGATCACGGTTGGCCGGCATCGGTTGCGCAGCTTTCTGGCCTTGGCCGCCTTGCTGCTGGCGAGGTTTGCCATCGCGAGGTTTACGCTGGCGGCCCTGCTGCGGCTTGTCGTCGGCCTTGTCCTTGTCTGCCGACTTCTCGGCTGCCGGCTTGCTCTTGCCTTGATCCTTGCCTTTGTCCTTGCGCCCGCCGCTGCCTTCTTTCTTGGCATCGCCACGAGCCTGCTGGTTGCGGCCACCGCGCCCGGCGTTTGGCTGGCGCTCGCGCACCTCTGGTTTCTCTGCCTCGACTTGCGAAGCATCGAAGCCCATCCAGTCGCCATCCGGGATCTTCTGCTTGGTGACGCGCTCGATGCTCTTGAGCAGCTTCTCTTCATCCGGGGCGACCATCGAAATGGCTTCGCCGGAACGGCCGGCACGACCCGTACGGCCAATGCGGTGAACGTAGTCTTCCTCGACGTTGGGCAGCTCGAAGTTGACTACGTGGGGCAACTGGTCGATGTCCAGGCCGCGGGCGGCGATATCGGTGGCCACCAGCACGCGCACGGTGTTGGCCTTGAAGTCGGCCAGCGCCTTGGTGCGCGCGTTCTGGCTCTTGTTGCCGTGGATCGCGGCGGCGGTCAGGCCGTGCTTTTCAAGGTACTCGGCCAGGCGGTTGGCGCCGTGCTTGGTGCGGGTGAACACCAGCACCTGCTCCCAGGCACCGAGGGTGATCAGGTGTGCCAGCAGCGCGCGCTTGTGGCTGGCGGGCAGGCGGTAGACGCGCTGCTCGATACGCTCGACGGTGGTGTTCGGCGGCGTGACTTCGATGCGCTCGGGGTTGTGCAGCAGCTTGTCGGCCAGGTCGGTGATGTCTTTGGAGAAGGTGGCCGAGAACAGCAGGTTCTGGCGCTTGGCCGGCAGGCGCGCCAGCACTTTCTTCACATCGTGGATGAAGCCCATGTCGAGCATGCGGTCTGCTTCGTCCAGCACCAGGATCTCGACGTGGGACAGGTCGACGCTGCCCTGGCCGGCCAGGTCGAGCAGGCGGCCAGGGCAGGCCACCAGCACGTCGACGCCCTTGGCCATCGCCTGGACCTGCGGATTCATGCCGACGCCGCCGAAGATGCAGGCGCTGATGAAGTTCAGGTCACGGGCATAGACCTTGAAGCTGTCATGCACTTGCGCGGCCAGCTCACGGGTCGGGGTCAGCACCAGCACGCGCGGCTGGCGTGGGCCGTGGCGCTGCGATTTGTCGGGGTGGCCACCCGGGAACAGGCGCTCGAGAATAGGGAGCGCGAAGCCGCCGGTTTTACCTGTACCTGTCTGGGCGGCAACCATCAGGTCGCGGCCTTGCAACACGGCGGGAATGGCCCGCTGTTGCACTGGAGTGGGCTGGGTATAGCCCGCAGCTTCGATAGCGCGGACAAGTGCCTCGGAGAGACCGAGGGAAGCAAAGGACATGGGCAATCCTGTTCTCGTGGGGGCTAGGCCCTATGGGGTGTTCTGCCTGGCGCGACGGGCATCTGAGGGATGCGATCGCGTCCGGTCCAGCTGGGCCTTTACTGTGCATCCTGGAGGTGGCGGGTGGGCACTGTGTGTGCTGCGCCGCTGCTCGAGATGCCTGCAGTGAGGCCGAGCGTCCGGGCGTGAGCCGGGCGGGAAGGCCCGAGTATAACAGAGCAATCAGCGTGTGCTGCGTTCCTGCTGCTCAACGGCGAAAGGAATAGCGTCTTCGCCGATATAGCGCGCATTGATGGCGGCGTAGCCGGGCTCCTGCTTGAAGCGTCGCAGCTCATCGGAAAACGCCTGGGCCAGTTGTTCGCGGCCCGGCTTGCGGGCCAGGCCCAGGTATTGGGTCTGGCGGGCGATCACCAGTGGCAGCGCTTCGACCTGCTGGTCAAGCCCGAGCCTGCGGCTCAGGTAGCGCCCGACCTTGCGGTCGGTGATCAGCAGGTCGATGCGCCCCAGCGCCAGCTTGCCGAAGTTGGCTTCGTGGCTGGGCGCCGATTCGCGGCGAAACAGCGTGGACTCGTTGAAAGCATCGCTATAGGCGTAACCCGGTGAGGTGCCCACGGTCAGGCCTGCGAGGTCTTCGAGTGCCTGCACGGCATGGCGGCGGGTACGGGCCTGGTACAGGACGAACTCGACGTCGGACATCGGTTCGTCCGGGTAAACCATGTAGGCCTGGCGCGAGTCGACCCGGAAGATGTCCATCACGCCGTCGGCCAGGCCTTGCTGGATCATCGCCAGGCAGCGCTTCCAGGGCATGAACTCCCATTGCACATCGACCCCCAGGCGCTTGAACACTTCGTTGGTCACTTCATAGTCGATGCCCCTGGGCTGGCCGTTCTCCTGATAGAGGTAGGGCGCCCAGTCGTCGCTGACGATGCGCAGGCGTTCGCTGTGGGCCAGTGGGCTCAGGCAGGCAAGCAGCAACAGGCTCAAGGGGCGTAACAGGCTGAGCAGGGCGCGGGGCAGGGTCAAGGCTGGCTAGTCCGCGATGGCGTGCCCGGCATGCCGATCAGCCTTGGTGCTGATTCAGCAGGTGGGATTCGACTTCGCTGCGTCGGCTGCCCAGTGACAGGCGCAGGCCTGGATGGCGCAGGCAGCGCAGCAGTTGCTCCGGGTCGGGCCGGCCATGACGCTGGCTGAGGTTTTCCAGGGCCTTGTCCCACCAGGCCGAGGCGCAGGCGCGGTCGAATTCGTTGGCATACGGATAGCAGCCGTACAGCAGTTCGCGGGCGAACTGCCGATGCTGGCCGGGGAGTATGTAGGTCAACGCCTTGTAGCCCAAGCGGTGTAGGGAGGGTGGCCGTGGCAGTTGGTCGTTGACCAGTGGCACGTCGGCCAGAGCCGCTTCGCTCAGCATGGCTTCACCGTGCTTGCGCAGCCAGGCCTGGATCTTGGCGCGGAACTGGGCCTTGCGGCTCCAGTAGTGATGGATGACGTCGGTACACTCGCTGACCTTGAGCGTGCGATAGGCCGCCACCGCCAGGCAGAATTCCTCGAGGGTGTAGGCTTTCGGGGCGAGCGGGTGGAACTCGTCCATCATGGCGATGGACTGGTCGAGCAGCGCCGCGTCGCAGGCGTTCAGGCCGATCACGCCGGAGTTGAGCAGTGGCATCTGCTCATCGGCCAGGCCGCGCTCCGCGAGGATGCCTGCCAGGGCCTGGTGCAGCACGCAGTGCGGGTTGTCGCCAAAACGCCCGCCGATGGCGTTGCACAACAGCGTGCCGGGCACGACGCGGCGGAACAGCTGCATGGGCGAGGCGCGGAAGAAGGTATCGGTGTCGATGAGTACCGCCAGCGGGTGCTGTTCGAGGATCTGGCGGATCAGTACGTGCTTGCTGCGAAAGTGATAGCCGTGGGGCTGGTTCCAGGCCTTGCGGGTGGCTTCGTCCAGCAGGTGGGCGGTTACCGGCAGTTGGCGATAGGGTTCGAGGTTGTCGGTGTAGACCTGGATGTCGATGGCTTCGCCGGGCGTGCTGCGCAGGTGCGCGAGGGCGCTGACGATGCTGAAACAGGCTTCCTGGTGATAGGTGGCCGGGCCGAATGCCAGGTAGACGAGCTGAGGATTGGCGGAGACTGGGTGCTGCATACGGGCCGTTAACCTATCGCGAGGCAAAAGTGAAGAAGGCTTTAGCCTAAGCCAAAGCCTTCTTCATGGCGACGATTTTCAGCGCGGCAGCTTCAGGTTGTTCCATATCGCCAGGCTCGGTTCGGCCTGGTTCAGGGTGTAGAAGTGCAGGCCCGGTGCGCCGCCTTGCAGCAGTTGTTCGCACATGCGGGTGATCACTTCTTCACCGAAGGCCTGGATGCTGGCGGTGTCGTCGGCATAGGCTTCCAGCTGCTTGCGGATCCAGCGCGGGATCTCGGCGCCGCAGGCTTCGGAGAAGCGCGCCAGCTTGCTGTAGTTGGTGATCGGCATGATGCCGGGCACCACCGGGATGTCCACGCCCAGCTTCTGTACGCGCTCGACAAAGTAGAAGTAGCTGTCGGCGTTGAAGAAGTACTGGGTGATGGCGCTGTCGGCACCGGCCTTGACCTTGTGCACGAAATTGGCCAGATCGTTCTCGAAGTTGCGCGCCTGTGGGTGCATCTCCGGGTACGCGGCCACTTCCAGGTGGAAATGATCGCCGGTTTCCTGGCGGATGAACTCGACCAGGTCGCTGGCGTAACGCAGCTCGCCGCTGGCCATGCCCATGCCCGAAGGCAAGTCGCCACGCAGGGCAACGATGCGCTTGATGCCTGCGGCCTGGTATTCGGCCAGCAACGAACGCAGGTCGTCCTTGCTGTCACCCACGCACGACAGGTGCGGGGCGGCGGGCACCTTCACTTCGCTTTCCAGCTGCAGCACGGTGTTGAGCGTGCGGTCGCGGGTGGAGCCCCCGGCACCGTAGGTGCAGGAGAAGAAGTCCGGGTTGTAGCTGGCCAACTGGCGGGCGACGCCCATCAGCTTTTCGTGGCCAGCATCGGTCTTGGTGGGGAAGAACTCGAAACTGTAGCGGCGTTCTTGTGACATCACTCGTTCCTCAAGCAGCAAGCTTCAAGCGGCAGGCTGCAAGTAAAAGCCAGACCGGTGATGGCCGATCTGGCTTGGGCGTCGTTCAAGATCTTTGATGCGAAAGCTGCAAGCGGCAACGGCACGGTCTGCCTTTGCTTGTCGCTTGCAGCTTCAAGCTTGCCGCTTAGTAGCGGTAGGCGTGCGGCTTGAACGGACCTTCGACGGTCACACCGATGTAGTCGGCTTGCTGCTTGGTCAGTTTAGTGACCACGCCGCCGAAGCCGCGGACCATTTCCAGGGCCACTTCTTCGTCGAGTTTCTTCGGTAGTACTTCGACGGTCAGGCGCTCGGCTTTCTTCTCGGCCGACAGGTCGGCGTACTTCTGCTCGAACAGGAAGATCTGGGCCAGTACCTGGTTGGCGAACGAACCGTCCATGATGCGGCTTGGGTGACCGGTGGCGTTACCCAGGTTCACCAGGCGGCCTTCGGCCAGCAGGATCAGGTAGTCGTCGTTCTGCGGGTCGAAGTCGCCAGCGCCGGTGCGGTGGATCTTGTGCACCTGCGGCTTGACCTCTTCCCACGCCCAGTTCTTGCGCATGAAGGCGGTGTCGATTTCGTTGTCGAAGTGGCCGATGTTGCACACCACGGCGCGCTTCTTCAGGGCCTTGAGCATGTTGGCATCGCAGACGTTGACGTTACCGGTGGTGGTGACGATCAGGTCGATCTTGCCCAGCAGGGCCTTGTCGATGCTGGCTTCGGTACCGTTGTTGATACCGTCGATGAACGGCGAGACCAGCTCGAAACCGTCCATGCAGGCCTGCATGGCGCAGATCGGGTCGACTTCGGAGACCTTGACGATCATGCCTTCCTGACGCAGGGACTGGGCCGAGCCCTTGCCCACGTCACCGTAACCGATCACCAGGGCTTGCTTGCCCGACAGCAGGTGGTCGGTACCACGCTTGATGGCGTCGTTCAGGCTGTGACGGCAGCCGTACTTGTTGTCGTTCTTGCTCTTGGTGACCGAGTCGTTGACGTTGATCGCCGGGACTTTCAGCTCGCCCTTGGCCAGCATGTCCAGCAGGCGGTGAACGCCGGTGGTGGTTTCTTCGGTCACGCCGTGGACGCGGTCCAGAACGGCTGGGTATTTCTTGTGCAGCAGTTCGGTCAGGTCGCCGCCGTCGTCGAGGATCATGTTGGCGTCCCATGGCTGGCCATCTTTCAGGATGGTCTGCTCCAGGCACCACTCGTACTCTTCCTCGGTTTCACCTTTCCAGGCGAATACCGGGATACCGGCGGCAGCGATCGAAGCGGCGGCCTGGTCTTGAGTCGAGAAGATGTTGCAGGACGACCAGCGCACTTCGGCACCCAGGGCAACCAGGGTTTCGATCAGCACGGCGGTCTGGATGGTCATGTGGATGCAGCCCAGGATTTTCGCACCCTTGAGCGGTTGCTCGGCCAGGTACTTGCGACGCAGGCCCATCAGAGCAGGCATTTCCGACTCGGCGATGATGGTTTCGCGACGGCCCCAGGCAGCCAGGGAGATGTCGGCGACTTTGAAATCGGCAAAGCCGGCAGGCGTGTTTACAGCGCTCATGAAGAGCCTCCATTCGTAGTGTGCGAATGGGCGCCGTTGTGCGTTGAGCGTCCGCTTGGCGGACAACGCCCCAACCGAGCCTGACAGGACGAACCTGCTGCAGCGCCCCTCGGTCGGGTGGCGGGATGGCCACCGCTGCGGGGGGCCATTTTGATCGGCAGCGATTATAGCCGTGCGTGTGTGACACACCCAAGACTTTCTGTCGATTAATCGCGACGATAGTCGATGGTAAATGGAGCGTGACTCGCCGGTCTGCCATCATTACCGCACGTCTAACTGGCAGGTCAGGAGTCACGATGAACTTTCACACCCGCAAATGGGTAAAACCCGAAGACCTCAATCCCAACGGCACGCTGTTCGGCGGCAGCCTGCTGCGCTGGATCGACGAGGAAGCGGCGATCTACGCCATCGTCCAGCTGGGTAACCAGCGCGTGGTGACCAAGTACATTTCCGAAATCAACTTTGTCAGCGCCTCGCGCCAGGGCGACATCATCGAACTGGGCATCACCGCCACCGAGTTTGGCCGCACCTCCATCACCCTCAAGTGCGAAGTGCGCAACAAGATCAGCCGCAAGGCGATCCTGACCGTGGACAAGATGGTCTTCGTCAACCTGGGTGAAGATGGCCAGCCGGCACCGCACGGGCGCACCGAGATCAAGTACATCCAGGACCAGTTCCCGGACAGCGCCGTAGAGTAAGGTCTGCGTTGGCCTCTTCGCGGGTAAACCCGCTCCCACAGGCTCTCACGACACCTGTGGGAGCGGGTTTACCCGCTAAGAGGCCAACACGATGTATCAGGCTTGCTGGCTCACGCCCTTCACCACCTTGCCGACCGTCAGGCCTTGGATCAGGATCGACGACAGCACCACGATGTAGGTGATCGACAGCAGCAGGTCGCGCTCTTCACCCATTGGCAACGACAGCGCCAACGCCACCGAAACGCCCCCGCGCAAACCACCCCAGGTCAGCACTCGAATGGTGCCCTGCGGCACCGTGCGCCAGCGGCGCAGCAGCAGGATCGCCGGCGCCACGGTCAGCAGGCGCGAGGCCAGCACCGCCACCGCCAGCACGCCGCCCGCCGCCAGGTGCAGCCAGTTGAACGGCAGCAGCAACAGCTCCAGGCCGATCAGGGCGAACAGCAGGGCGTTGAGCATGTCGTCGATCAATTCCCAGAACCCGTCCATGTAACGGCGGGTCATGTCGTTCATCGCCAGGTTGCGCCCCAGGTTGCCGATGATCAGGCCGGCCACCACCATGGCGATCGGCGCCGAGACGTGCAGTTCGTAGCACATCGCCGAGCCGCCGATCACCAGCGCCAGGGTCAGCATCACCTCGACCTGGTACTGCTCGACGCTCTTGATCATGCGGTAGGTGGCATAGCCGATCAGGCCGCCGAAGACCACGCCGCCAATCGCTTCACGGGCGAACAGCAGGGCCGTGTCGGCAACGCTCGGCGTCTCGCCCAGCTGGATGATGCCCAACAGTACGGTGAACACCACCACCGCGGTGCCGTCGTTGAACAGCGATTCGCCGACGATGGTGGTCTTCAGCGGTTTCGACGCGTTGGCGGTACGCAATGCGCCGAGTACGGCGATCGGGTCGGTCGGCGAGATCAGCGCGCCGAACAGCAGGCAGTAGATCAGTGGCACGTTCCAGCCGAACAGGCCGAACACCCAGTGCGCCAGGTAGCCGATCACCACGGTGGCGATCAGCACGCCGACGGTGGCCAGCAGGCCGATCGGCCAGCGGTAGCTGCGCAGGTCGGCAAGGTTGACGTGCAGGGCGCCGGCAAACAGCAGGAACGCCAGCATCCAGTGCATCAGCAGGTCGTTGAAGTCGATCTGGTTCATCAGCCCCTCGACGCGTTCTTCAAGGCCGGGGAAGCCGATCAGGCTCAGGCCCTGGAGCATCAGGGAGAACAGCAGCGCCGTGACCATCACGCCGATGGCGGGTGGCAGGCCGATGAAGCGGTAGTTCACATAGGTGAGGAGGGTGGTGAGGCAGATAAACGCGGCAACTAATTCAAGCATCCTGAATCCTGTGACAGTGGCTTCCAAGTCGTTACCCGAATGGCTCGGGCAGTTCTTGGATGATCTGGCACGGCGCTCGGGACACACCTTATGACCAGATTCGTAGAAATGGTTCCTGTTATGGCCCTGCGGTGTTAGCTGTGGGGCAGCTGTCTTGGGTGACTTGCACAGGCCTCATCGCCGGCAAGCCGGCTCCGATTAAACGGGCTTGCACGTCCACTGTAGGAGCGGCCTTGTGTCGCGAAAGGGCTGCAGAGCAGCCCCGGCGATTCCTGCGTTCACGCTGAAATCCTGGGGCCGCGCTGCGGCCCTTTCGCGACACAAGGCCGCTCCTACAGCTAACGTGCAGTAGATGTGTGGAGCCGGTTTGCCGGCGATGAGGCCTGTGCAGGCGCGTCGCTATATAGTGATCGACACAAAACCAAGACAAGGATGCAAAGGCGTGCTGGCAACCTCCCTCGTTCTGATCGCAGCCCTGCTGCACGCCACCTGGAACACCCTCATCAAATTCAGCGGCGAGCGCCTGCTGGTGATCGCCAGCATGGACCTGGTGGCACTGGTGTTCGCGCTGCTGGCCGTGGCCTTCGTCGATTTTCCGCCGGGCGAGATCTGGCCTTGGTTGCTGGCTTCGGCGCTGGCCGAGCAGCTGTATCGCGTGCTGCTGATCAAGGCCTACCGGGTCGGTGACCTGGGCCTGGTCTACCCTCTGATGCGCGGGCTGTCGCCGCTGGTGGTGCTGGGGCTGACCCTGGCGTTCGCCGGTGAGTCGCTCAGCCAGCAGCAGATCATCGGCATCCTGCTGATCCCCTGTGGCATGGCCTGCCTGCTGTGGCAGGGCGGCGGCGGCGACCGGTTGCCCTGGTCGATGCTGCCGGTGGTGGCGCTGATCGGCCTGTGCATTGGCTGCTACACCTGGTTCGACGGCCAGGCTGTGCGCCTGTGGGGCAAGCCGTTGGATTACCTGGTGTGGCTGACCCTGCTCAGCGCCTGGCCTTTTCCGTTGCTGGCCGGCGTTGCCCGGCGTGCACCCTTCATGCTGTTCTGGCGCACCCAGTGGCGCCTGGGCCTAGCGGTGGGGGTGTGCGTGCTGTTGAGCTATGCCCTGGTGCTGTGGGCCATGCGCCTGGGGTCGGTGGCCGAGGCGGCGGCGTTGCGCGAGCTCAGCGTGATCCTCGTGGTGCTGCTGGGCATGCGCTACCTCAAAGAACCTTTTGGCGGGCCGAGACTCCTAGCTTGCGGGCTGGTGCTGGCGGGCATGCTGGTGATGAAGCTCTGACCGATCATTTTTGAACAAGGAGTCCTGTCCATGACCGTAGCCCTGTGGTGCATCCTGATTGCCCTGGTTCTACCGCCGCTGTGCGCGCTGATCGCGAAAGTGAGCAGCGGGCGCTTCGGCTTGCGTGACAACCATGATCCGCGCGCCTTCCTCGACACGCTGTCCGGCCTGCCGCGACGGGCCCATGCCGCTCAGCAGAACGGCTATGAGGCATTCCCGGCGTTCGCCGCGGCGGTGCTGGTGGCGGATATCGTCGGCAACGCCGAGCAGGTGACCCAGGATGTGCTGGGCGTGATGTACATCACGAGCCGGTTGCTCTACATCATCTGCTACCTGGCCGATTGGGCGGCGCTGCGCTCGATCGTGTGGTTCGCCGGGTTGGCCTTGATCGTGGCGTTTTTTGTCGTGTCGGTCTGAGACCGAGTGACTTTCTTCGCGGGTGAACCCGCTCCCACAACTATCGACAATCCCTGTGGGAGCGGCGGTTCGCCGCTGCGATTCACCCGCGAACAATCCAGTGCCGATCAGGGCACCTTCGGCACCTCGGGCAGCGCTACACCCTTGGGCCACAACATCCAGATCTGCCCCTGCTGCTTCATGTTGCCCGCCAACTCGCCGGCTTCGGGCCCGGTGCCCCAGAACAGGTCCGCGCGCACTTCGCCGGTGATGGCGCCGCCGGTGTCCTGTGCGCCTACCGGGCGTACCACCGGGCTGCCGTCAGGGCGGGTGGTGGACAGCCACAACAGGCTGCCCAGCGGGATCACCTTGCGGTCGATGGCCACGCTGTAGCCTGCGGTCAGGGGCACGTTGAGCGAGCCGCGCGGGCCTTCGTTGCTGTCCGGGCGGGTACTGAAGAACACGTAGCTGGGGTTGCTCGCCAGCAGCTCCGGCACCCGTTGCGGGTTGGCCTGGGCCCAGCTGTGGATGCTGCCCATGGTCACCTCTTCTTTTTTCAGCTGACCCTGCTCCACCAGCCAGCGGCCGATCGGCCGGTACGGGTGGCCGTTCTGGTCGGCGTAGCCCAAGCGCAACTGGCGCCCGTCGTCCAGCTGCACCCGGCCGGAGCCCTGGATTTGCAGGAACTGCAGGTCCATCGGGTCGGTCAGCCAGGCCAGAACCGGCGCCTTGGCGCCGTCGCGGTTGATGACCTGGGCGGTGTCGTAGGGCTTGAGCACGCGGCCTTCGAGGCGCCCGCGCAGGCGCTTGCCCTTGAGCTCGGGGTACACGCTGGCCAGGTCCACCACGATCATGTCCTCAGGCACGCCATACACCGGCACCTGGGCCGCATCGGTGCGTTGCAGGCTGCCCGGGTAGACCGGCTCGTAGTAGCCGGTAATCAGGCCGTTGGCGTTGTTTTCGGCCGAGCGCAGGCCATACACCTGCAGGTTCTGTTCGAGGAAGGTGCGCACCTGCACGGCGCTGGCCGTCGCCGTGCCGGCCGCTTCACAGGTAGGGGCCCACACCGGATCACGCTTGAGTTTCTCGCAGCCGTTGCGCCAGGCGTTGAAGCCGGCCAGCAGGTCGTCGTCGCTGACCGCGGGCAGGTCTTTCCAGGTGGCCGGGGCGTAGGTGGCGATGGCGTGGGGTTCGGGCTTGGCGTTTTCGCCGCCGTTGCAGCCGGCCAGCAGGGCCAGGGCCGGAAGCGCCCAGGCAAGGTGGCGCAATGCAGATTTCATGAGCGTGGTCCTGTGCGGGGTGAACATGAATATTCGCCCTTGTTTTCTGTGTGGCTATTGGTCTTTGGCCGATGGGCGGCGATACTGGCGCCCCGTTGTTCCCGGCCGAAGAGACCATGATGTTCAAGCGATTGTCCGTAGTACTGCTGGCTGCCCTGGCCCTGACTGCCTGTGACCAGGTCGACCCCAACTCGCCACTGGGCCAGCGCAAGGCGATCTTCAAGGCGATGCTCAAGACCAGCGAGGACCTCGGCGGCATGCTGCGCGGCCGGCTGCCGTTCGACGGGGCGAAGTTCGCCGATGGCGCGGTGAAGCTCGATGGCCTTGCCCACCAGCCCTGGCAGCACTTTCCACAGGTGCGCGACGGGGGCGAAAGCAGTGCTCGGGCGGATGTCTGGGAGCGTCAAGCCCGTTTTCACGACCTGGCCCGGCAACTGGAAGGGGTCACAGGCGAGCTGGTGGACGTGACTCGCCGCCAGCCGTTGGAGGCCGCGCAGCTCAAAGGGCCGATGGACAAGGTCGAGGCGGCGTGCAAGGCCTGTCATACCGAGTTTCGTAATCATTGAGATGAGCATGGGGCATTGTGGGAGCGGGGGGGGGGGGCGCGAGGCGGAACGGGACGGGGCGCGCCCCCCCCCCACCACCA
>NZ_JBDJLM010000033.1:0-55076 GCF_039673365.1 Pseudomonas sp. TWI923
GGTCAAGCCCGCTCCCACGCTAGCCGTTGCTGACCCAAGACATTGCGGAAAACCGAGGCCCAAAGAGGCCCACCGCTGACCACTCACCTTACCGACTGCCCATGTACACCAAAAATTTCGTCAACCCGTGCCCCGACTGGGCCACGGCGCTGCTCAACGGCTTCAGCCAGGTGCTGTTGCTGCGCAACCCCCTGTGCGGCCTGTGCTGCCTGCTGGCCATCCTGCTGACCGCCCCTGCGCTGGTCGGCGGCGCCCTGCTCGGCGCCCTCGCCGGCCTGCTCACCGCCCAACGTCGCGGCTATGACCGCGCCGACCGCCAGGCCGGGCTGTACTGCTATAACGGCGTACTGATCGGCATCCTGATCAGCGCCGTGCTGCCCTGGTCGGCCATCCTGCCGCCGCTGATCATCGCCGCCGGTGGGCTGTCGAGCATGCTCACCCATCAGTGGCGCAAACGCGGCGGCAAGTTGCTGGTGGCCTACACCGCGCCCTTCGTGCTGTTGGGCTGGGCCGCGCTGCTGCTGGCCGAACCCACCACCAACAGCTACGTCGAGGCCGACCCGCTGTATGCCATGCTGCGCGGCATCGGGCAGATCTTCCTGCTCGACAAGCCAATGGCCGGGTTGCTGATCGTCATCGGGATGTACTTTGCCAACCCCTATGCCGCTACCTGGGCGGTGATCGGTGCGGCCATCGGTGGTGGTGTTGCGCTGCTGGCCGGTGAGGCGCAAGGGGCCTGGCTAGGGCTGTATGGTTTCAACGCGGCATTGGCTGCACTGGCCTTCAGCCGCCAGGGCGAGAGACCCTGGGTGACGTTGCTGGCCATCGCCCTGGCGCTGTTGCTGCAACCGCTGTTCAACCTGCTGCCGATTGCCGGGCTGACCGCGCCGTTCGTGGTCGCCTGCTGGTTGATGCACCTAGGCAGCCACCTGGCGCAGCTCAACCAACGCCGCAACGCGCCGCGCTTGCACAGCTGATACCCAGCCCCTAGGCTCTGCCCATTTGCACAATGGAACGCGCCCATGGATAACCCTGCAAGCCTGCGCGAGCGCCTCTACGTCATCGTCTTCCAGACCGATACCGCAGCTGGAAGACGCTTCGACAAGGCCCTGCTGCTGATCATCCTCGCCAGCCTGGTCACGGTGATCCTCGACAGCATCGACGAAGTACACCAGGGCTACGCCGGCCTGCTGGCCGCCATCGAGTGGGGTTTCACGGCGATCTTCCTCGCCGAATACATCACCCGCCTGTACTGCTCGCCCAAACCGCTGCGCTACGCCTTCAGCTTCTATGGGCTGGTGGACCTGCTGGCGATCGTGCCGGGGATCCTCGCCCTGTACTACAGCGATGCCCAGTACCTGCTGATCATTCGCGTCATCCGTATGCTGCGGATCTTCCGCGTGCTCAAGCTCAGCCCCTACCTCAAGCAGGCCCACTACCTGCTGGCGGCGCTGCAGGGCAGCAAGCAGAAGATCATCGTGTTCCTGGTCAGCGTGTCGACCCTGGTGACGGTGTTCGGCACCCTGATGTACGTGATCGAAGGCCCCGAGCATGGTTTCACCAGCATCCCCAAGGGCATCTACTGGGCCATCGTCACCCTGACCACCGTGGGCTTCGGCGACATCGTGCCGAAGACGCCGCTGGGGCAGGTGCTGTCGTCGCTGGTGATGATCATCGGTTACTCGATCATTGCCGTGCCTACCGGCATTTTCACTGCCGAGCTGGCCAACGCGCTGCGTGGGGAGCAGTTGCAGCACGACTGCCCGACCTGCGCCAAGCACCACCATGAACATGGCGCTGCGTTCTGTTCGCGCTGCGGCAATGCATTGTTTCCCAAGCATTGAGGTTGCCTGTGCTGGCCTCTTCGCGGGTAAACCCGCTCCCACAGGTACTGCGCAACCCGGAAGTATTGTGACCTCCTTGTGGGAGCGGGTTTACCCGCGAAGAGGCCAGTACTGACAACGACATAACCAAAGTCCTTTTTGTTCTTTAACCCACGCAAAGCCACCCGCTATAGTCGCTGGCATATCGCCAACCCTTTGAACCAGAACAAGGAATGCCCCCAGTGAAAAAACTCTTCAGCGCCTCGCTGCTGGCCGCGGGCCTGGCCCTGGGCAACCTCGCCCAGGCCGCCCCGACCCTGCTCAACGTCTCGTACGACGTGATGCGCGACTTCTACAAGGACTACAACCCGGCGTTCCAGAAACACTGGGAGAAAGAACACAACGAGAAGGTCAACCTGCAAATGTCCTTCGGCGGCTCGAGCAAACAGGCCCGCGCAGTGATCGATGGCCTGCCGGCCGATGTCATCACCATGAACATGGCCACCGACATCAATGCCCTGGCCGACAACGGCAAGCTGGTGCCGGACAACTGGGTGACCCGCCTGCCGAACAACAGCGCGCCGTTCACCTCGGCCACCGTGTTCATCGTGCGCAAGGGCAACCCGAAAGCGCTGAAAGACTGGCCCGACCTGCTCAAGGACGGCGTACAGGTGATCGTGCCCAACCCCAAGACCTCGGGTAACGGCCGCTACACCTACCTGTCGGCCTGGGGCTATGTGCTCAAGCAAGGCGGCGACGAAGGCAAGGCTCGCGACTTCGTCGGCAAGCTGTTCAAGCAGGCGCCGGTGCTCGATACCGGTGGCCGCGCCGCCACCACCACCTTCATGACCAACCAGATCGGCGACGTGCTGGTGACCTTCGAGAACGAAGCCGAAATGATCGCCCGCGAGTTCGGCCGCGACCAGTTCGAAGTGGTCTACCCAAGCGTGTCGGCAGAAGCCGAGCCGCCGGTGAGCGTGGTCGACAAGGTGGTGGCCAAGAAAGGCACCCAGGCCGTGGCCGAGGAATACCTGAAGTACCTGTGGTCGCCTGAAGCCCAGGAAATCGCCGCCAACAACTACCTGCGCCCGCGTGACGCCACGGTACTGGCCAAGTACACCGACCGCTTCCCGAAAGTGGACTTCCTGTCGGTGGAGAAGACCTTCGGTGACTGGCGCACCGTGCAGAAGACCCACTTCAACGACGGTGGCGTGTTCGACCAGATCTATACCAACAAGTAGTAATTGATTCAGACAAGTCCGGCCCCTTCGCGGGTAAACCCGCTCCCACAGGAATCGCTACAGGTCTGAATACTGTAGGGTCCCTGTGGGAGCGGGTTTACCCGCGAAGAGGCCGGCAAAGGCAACATCACACCTGGCGGAATACCAGGGCCTTCAACCCACCCTCCGCGTCCGCATCGGGAAACTCCGGCGGGTTCTCCAGCCGCTCGACAAACGCCAGCCCCGGCGCATGCTCAGCCATGCCGTCAATCAGAAACTGCGACTCGATCCCCGGGTCGTTGACACACGCCAGCACCGTCCCGCCCGCAGTCAACAGCTCCGGCAAGCGCCGCAGGATCTTCCCGTAGTCCTGGGTCAGCACGAAGCTGCCGCGCTGGAAGGTCGGCGGGTCGATGATGATCAGATCGTACGGCCCGTACTTGCGCACCTTGCCCCACGACTTGAATAACTCATGCCCCAGGTAGGCGACGCGCGACGCGTCGTGGCCGTTGAGCCGGTGGTTGTCACGCCCACGGGACAACGCCGACTTGGCCATGTCCAGGTTGACCACCTGCTCGGCGCCCCCGGCAATCGCCGCCACCGAAAACCCGCAGGTATAGGCGAACAGGTTGAGCACCCGCTTGCCCGCCGCCTGCTCGCGCACCCAGCGCCGGCCATAGCGCATGTCGAGGAACAGGCCGTTGTTCTGGCGCACGCCCAGGTCGAGCAGGTACTTCAGGCCATCCTCGGTGACTTCGCGCTGCTGGCAGGGTTCACCGAGCAGCCACTGGCCTGGGCTGTCGGGCAGGTAGCGGTGCTGCAACAGCATGGCCTGGCCAGTCCACTGCGGGCGTTCGGCCAGGCTGCGCAGCATCGCCTCGAGCTCAGCCAACTGGCCCTCGGGCGGTTCACGGAACAGTGCGACCGACAGCACACCGTCGAGCCAGTCGACGGTGATCTGCTCCAGCCCCGGCCAGCAACGGCCACGGCCATGGAACAGACGGCGGGTCTCACTCGGGGCGGGATCGAGGGCGGCGAGCAGGTGCTGCTCGAGGGTGGCGATGGCTGGGCTCATATCGGTCATGGGTCGGGCAAAAGCGCCATTCTACCTGCTGGGGCTCGCGCCGCCATCGAATGCCGAGCATTCAGCCCAAGCCGCGCGCGTCCAGATACCCGGCCAGGTAGTCGATGAACGCCAGCACCTTGCCCGTGGCCCGACGGTGGCTCGGGTACACGGCCAGGATCTGCGGGCCGAAGGCGTCCGGGTCGATCGCGTAATCCGCCATCACCTGCACCAGCCGCCCATCGGCCAGATACGGCGCACCGCTCCACATGGGCACGTGGAACAAGCCGCCCCCGGCCAGCGCGCTGGCCAGCAGCAGGTCGTAGTTGTCGCTTTCCAGTCGCGCGTTGGCAGGCTGCAGCAGACTGAGCCGTTCGCCGTCCTTTTCCACCCACCAGTAGGTCCGGCTCAAGGCGGCATGCCGGTACAACAGCCAGTCGTGCCGGTCGAGGGTCTGCGGGGTGACGGGCAGCGGGTTGCGCGCCAGGTACGCGGGGCTGGCGCACAGGGTCAGGCAGTTGCGCCCGACGGCCTTGCCGATCAACCCCGGCAAGTCGCCCCGGCCCTCGCGCAGGGCCAGGTCGTAGCCGCTCTCGACCAGGTCGACGAAGGCGTCGCACAGGTCCACGCGCAGGCGGATCTGCGGGTACTCGCGCAGGAAACCCGCGCACACCTCATCGAGAAACGCCCGGCCATAGGCCAGTGGCGCGGTCAGGCGCAGGATGCCGTGCAGGCCATGCTGGATCTGCCCCACCACCTCACCCACCTCGTGCAGGCGCATCAATACCTGGCGCGCGGTCTCCAGGTACACCCGGCCCGCTTCGGTGAGCACCGTGCGCCGGGTGCTGCGCTCGAACAAGCGCACCCCCAGCTCCGCCTCCAGGTGGCTGACGGCCTTGGTCAACGCCGACGGGGTCTTGCCCAACTGCTCTGCGGCGCGGCTGAAACTGCCGTGCTCGGCGGTGGCGACGAACATGCTGACAGCGGCGAACTTGTCCATGGTTTTTCCTGGCAGGCAAAAGCGTTTTTCGCGTTTCGGGCGTTCTGCCGGCCCGGGCCAGTGGCTAGTCTCGCCGGCAAGCCCAAAAAAACAAGAGGTTCGCCGATGAAAGCTTTCAAACCCACCCTGCTGGCGGCGGCGCTGGCTTTTGCCTCGTTGGACGCCATGGCTGCGGCCGACCTGGTGTTGCTCAATGGCAAGCTGTACACCGCCGACCCCGCCCAGCCATCGGCCCAGGCCATGGCCGTGGCGGACGGCAAGGTGCTCAAGGTGGGCAGCGACAGCGAGATCAAGGCCCTGGCCGACGCCTCGACCCGGGTGGTCGACCTGGCCGGCAAGCGCCTGCTGCCCGGCATGATCGACAGCCACAACCACGCCATCTTCGGCGGCCTGGAACTGTCGGCGGCCAACCTCGACAGCGAAGAAGGGGTCAGCACCCAAGACTTGCAACAACGCCTGCGCGGCTGGCGCGACGATGGCCGGGCGCGCCTGGGCGACGTGCTGGTGGTCGTCGGGGTGAGCTCGACCTACTGGGCCAAAGCCGAGGAACT
This sequence comes from Pseudomonas sp. TWI923, assembly GCF_039673365.1. Classification (NCBI taxonomy): domain Bacteria; kingdom Pseudomonadati; phylum Pseudomonadota; class Gammaproteobacteria; order Pseudomonadales; family Pseudomonadaceae; genus Pseudomonas; species Pseudomonas sp. TWI923. The sequence continues at coordinate 5,658 of NZ_JBDJLM010000033.1, forward strand.
GGGCCGCACCTTCAGCCATGGCGAGTGGCAGAACGTGCCGGTGGTGTTCATCGGCAGCGACCACCACACCGCCTGGGCCAACCAGGCCATGCTCGAACGCGCAGGTGTCGACGCCCGCCTGCTGGCCAGCCTGCCGGCGGCCGAGCGCGGCACCTTGGGCAAGCGCAAGGACGGCAGCCCCAACGGTTTCGCCGTGGATGCCGGCTGGGACCGCATCGCCGCCGCCATGCCCGCGCACAGCGCCGAGGCGCTGCTGCACGCCGCCGACGCCGCGGTGAAGTACAACAACAGCTTCGGCATCACCGCCTGGATGGACCCGGCCGTCAACGCAGCCCCAGGTGAATCGCTGTTCAGCCTCAAACCCACGGAGAAATCGGTCGGCGTGCTGCCGGCCTACAAGGCGCTGGCCGCCCAGGGCGGGCTGAACGCCCACGTCGCCGCCCTGCTGGTGGCCAACCCGAAAAGCACCCCGGCCGACCTCGATACCCTGGACAAGGTGCGCCAGCAGTTCCAGGGCATCCCCAACCTCACCCTGCCGGGGATCAAGATCTTCGCCGACGGCGTGGTCGAGTACCCGGCGCAGAGCGCAGCCATGCTCGAGCCCTACCGCAACACCCACGGCAACGGCGCGCTGCTGATCGACCCGGCGCACTTCGGCGAGCTGGTCAGCGCCGCCGACGCCCGTGGCTGGCTGGTGCACATCCACGCCATCGGCGACCGCGCGGTGCGCGAGTCGCTCAATGGCATCGAGCAGGCGCGCAAGGACCGCCACAGCGGCGTCACCCATTCGCTGACCCACCTGCAACTGGTCAACCCCGCCGAGTTCGCCCGTCTCAAGCCGCTGGACGTGATCGCCTCGATGCAGCTGCTGTGGGCCTCGGCCGACGAGTACACCGTGGACATGGTCAAGCCCTATGTCAGCAGCGCGATCTACCCCTACCAGTACCCGGCCCATTCGCTGCTCAGCCATGGTGCCACCATCGCCGGCGCCAGTGACTGGTCGGTGTCCTCGCCCAACCCGTGGCTGGCGATTCACCAGGCCATCACCCGCGAAGGCCCCAAGGGCGTGCTCAACGCCGCCGAGCGCATCGACCGCCAGACCCTGTTGCAGGCCTACACCCTAAACGCCGCCAAGGCCATCGGCCTGGAGCGGCAGATCGGCTCGCTGACCCCCGGCAAACAGGCCGACTTCATCATCCTCGACCGCGACGTGCTCAGCGTCGCCGATCAGGACCTGGCCGACACCCGTGTGCTGCAGACCTGGTTCGGCGGCCGCGAAGTGTACAAAGCCGACCTCTGACTCCGTCGCCCTCTGCCTGGCTCCCGTCGCACGGCGGGGGCCGGCCCAGCCGTGCCCCGCATCTACCGACAATCACAACAACAGGTATCGCCATGCGTCGCATCACCCTGCTCGCCCTCACCCTGGCCCCCCTCGCCTGCCAGGCCGTGCCACTGAACGACGACTTCAGCCTGGAGTTCGACCTCGCCCTGCACAGCGACTACCGCAACCGCGGCATCTCGCAGACCCAGAACGACCCCGCCGCCCAGTTCGGCGCCACCTTGCAGCACGCCAGCGGCCTGTACCTCGGCGCCTGGACCTCCAACGTCGACTTCGGTTTCGGTTCCAAGACGCGCCAGGAGGTGGACTACTACGCCGGCTGGTACTGGCAGGCCAGCGAAGAGGTGAGCCTGGACCTGGGCTACCTGAGGTACACCTACCCCAAGTCGAGCCTGTACAACCAGAGCGAGTACTACGCCGCCCTGACGGCCTACGGCTTCAAGCTGGCCGCCAATTATTCCGACGACGCCGGCAACCTGTTCGGCGAGGACCAGGACACCCTCTACACCTATGTCGGCTACGAAGCTCAACTGCCACTGGAGGTAGGCTTGCAGCTGCGCTACGGGCGCATGGACTTCAAGGACCCGATGTTCGTCTCGGCCAGCGAGCGCACGGCCGACAGCTACCGCGAATGGGAAGTGAAGCTGACCCGCGCCTTTGCCGGGGTCGACTGGAGCCTGGCCTATGTCGACACCGACCTGTCGCAGGCCGAGTGCGCCAGCAGCTATGGCTTCGACGATGTCTGTTCGGCGACGCTGGTGGCCAGCGTCGCCAAGAAGTTCTGAAGCGGCCCGCTGCTAAGGCCTGGCCACGCCCTTGGCGCGCGCCGGGCGCAGCCACCAACCCTGTTGCATGCCCGCCGCCGCCAACAGGATCAGGCCCACCCCCAGCCATTGCAACGGCGCCAGTCGATGACCGAAGGCCACCCAGTCCACCAGGATCGCCGCGATCGGGTAGATGAACGACAGCGCGCCAGTCAGCGCGGTGGGCAGGCGCTGGATGGCGCTGTACAACAGCACGTACATCAACCCGGTATGGACGATGCCCAAGGTCACCAGGCTGCCCAATGCCGGCCATTCACCCGGCAGGCCGCCGAGCTTCACCCACGGCGCCAGCAGCAACACCCCGGTGCTCACCTGGATCAGTGCGATCAGGTGCGGCGGCGTGCCGGTCAGGCGCTTGATGATCAGTGCCGCCAGCGCATAGAGGAATGCGGCCCCCAGCGCCAGGCCGATGCCCAGCAGGTACTCGCTGCCGCTGGCTTGCCCGGCGCCATGGGCGCTGACGATGGCCAGCATGCCGGCAAAGGCCACGCCCAGCCAGGTCAGCTTGGGCAGGGTGATCTTCTCGCCGAGAAACAGCGCCGCCAGCCCCACCAGCATGAACGGCTGGACGTTGTACACCGCCGTGCCGATGGCGATCGATGCCCGCGAGTAAGAGGCGAACAGCAGCACCCAGTTGCCGACGATCGCCACCCCGCTGACCACCGCCAGCAGGAAGGTGGCGCGGGTCAGCACGCCGGGTTTGAGAAAGCCCATGGCCGCGCAGATCAGCAGCAAGGTGCCGGCGCCGAACAGGCAGCGCCAGAACACCACCTCCAGCACCGGCTGCCCCGACACCAGCACGAACCAACCGATGGTCCCGGAGATCAGCATTGCGGCGACCATTTCCAGGGAGCCGCGGCGCAGCGAATTGTCCATCTCACACCTCCTGTACACGATGGCCACAGTATGCGCGGGGTGCCGATGGGCCTTCCAGCGGATAGCGAAGGCAAATTCACCAGTTCGCCTTTACTATCAAGGCCAATCACCCGTATTGCCTAACGAGGTAGCCATGACTGACGACATCGACCAGCTATTGATCAATGCCTTGATGGAGGACTCTCGCCGCTCGCTCAAGGCCCTGGCGCAGATCAGCGGGCTGTCCGCGCCCAGCGTCAGCGAGCGGCTGCGCCGCCTGGAGGAACGTGGCGTGCTGCGTGGCTATACGGTGGAGGTGGACCCACGCTGCTTTGGTTACCAGTTGCAGGCCATCGTGCGCGTGCGCCCACTGCCCGGGCAGTTGCAGGAGGTGGAGCGGCAGATTGTCGCCATCCCCGAGTTCACCGAATGCGACAAGGTTACGGGGGAGGATTGCTTCATCGCCCGGCTGCATGTGCGCTCGATGGAGCAGCTGGATACCCTGCTCGACCGGCTCAATGTGCTGGCCGAGACGAATACCGCGATCATCAAGAAGACCCCGGTGAAGCGCAGGCTGCCGCCGATGGCTTGAAGATGGGCCAGCGCAGGACTTTCGACATGCGCCAAGGCGGACCAGGTGATGGCACAGGAAAGACTGGCCCGAAACAAACTGTGGGAGCGGGTTTACCCGCGAAGCGCCGCGCGGGCGGCGCTCGATCTTGTAGGCGCTACAAAATCATCGCCAGGCACCTGGTGGCCTTCACCCAATCTCCCGGCATGCACCTGGTGGCCGTTACCCGATCCTGACTACCCAGGGCCAACGGTGTGACGCCCAAGGGCCTGTCTTGAAATCGCATGTGGGCCAACAGGTGCATGGCGACAGGTATGCAGCGCCTATCAGATCGAGCGCCGCCCGCGCGGCGCATCGCTGGCAAGCCAGCTCCCACATCTGTTTCGGGCCAGTTATGCCTGGGCCATCACCGCTGTCCGCCTTGTTGGCATGGCGGGGTATCGCAGTGCGCGCTGAATGAGCCGGCTTACCGGCGAAGAACCTTGGCGATTTTTTGTACACATAAATGTCACCTTAAGTGCCATTTTTGTGTGCACTTTTGCGAAGCAGCGCCCCATTAGGTTACACACTACGGCCAACTAATTTTGACCAATTGATCAACTAATTCGCATCTCAAAAAATTTAAACTGTTCAATTGGTCAACTTATAAATCCTTAATTTCAGCAACTTATATTTCAACTAGCCAAATTCAAAATAGTGGCAGCCTGAAACTTGGATTCACCCTGGCATAGAACTGGCTTTTGTGTGTTCGTGTTTTGTATACAAGTTGAACGAAACATAAATACACAAGAACCCGCAGCGTCGCCCCGAACCGCGACCGCCGCGCCCAGAACCCAGTGATGCCAACGCCTGCACCGACGAGATGGCGAGCCCGTGCGCCAGCGCCCGCTCATCGCAGTCACACGCATCAGGAGCCGCCGGAATGAGTAGCAGCCTCCCCCTTGCCCCTGAACTTTCCGTTGCCAGCACCAGCCCCGCCGCAACCGCCCTCGAAGGCCACCCGGCCGACCTCGAACTGAGCCCGCGCCTGCATAACCGCGACCTCGCCCCGACCAAAGCCGAAGGCCGGCGCTGGGGCGGCTACAGCATCTTCGCGCTGTGGACCAACGACGTGCACAACATCGCCAACTACTCCTTCGCCATGGGGCTGTTCGCCCTCGGCCTGGGCGGCTGGCAGATCCTCCTGTCGCTGGCGATCGGCGCGGCGCTGGTGTACTTCTTCATGAACCTGTCCGGCTACATGGGGCAGAAAACCGGCGTGCCGTTCCCGGTGATCAGCCGCATCGCCTTCGGCATCCACGGCGCGCAGATCCCGGCGCTGATCCGCGCGGTGATCGCCATCGCCTGGTTCGGTATCCAGACCTACCTCGCCTCTGTAGTGCTGCGGGTGCTGCTCACGGCCGTCTGGCCGCAAGTGGCCGCCTACGACCACGACAGCATCCTCGGCCTGTCGAGCCTGGGCTGGGTGTGCTTCGTGTCGATCTGGCTGGTGCAGTTGGTGATCCTCGCCTACGGCATGGAAATGGTGCGCCGCTACGAAGCCTTCGCCGGCCCGGTGATCCTGCTGACCGTGGCCTGCCTGGCGGTATTCATGTACTTCAAGGCCGACGCGCGCATCGCCTGGTCGGTTGCCGAACCCCTGACCGGCTACGAGATGTGGCGCAACATCTTTGCCGGCGGCGCACTGTGGCTGGCGATCTACGGCACCCTGGTGCTGAACTTCTGCGACTTCGCGCGCAGCTCGCCGTGCCGCAAGACCATCCGCGTCGGCAACTTCTGGGGCCTGCCGGTGAACATCCTGGTGTTCGCCGCCATCACCGTGGTGCTGTGCGGCGCGCAGTTCCAGATCAACGGCCAGATCATCGACAGCCCGACGCAGATCGTCGCCAGCATCCCCAACACCCTGTTCCTGGTGCTGGGCTGCATGGCCTTCCTGATCGTCACCGTGGCGGTGAACATCATGGCCAACTTCGTCGCCCCGGCCTTCGTGCTCAGCAACCTGGCGCCACGCCACCTGAACTTCCGCCGTGCCGGCCTGATCAGCGCCACCCTGGCGGTGCTGATCCTGCCGTGGAACCTGTACAACAGCCCGCTAGTGATCGTGTACTTCCTGTCGGGACTGGGCGCCCTGCTCGGCCCGCTGTACGGTGTGATCATGGCCGACTACTGGCTGCTGCGTAAGGGCCGCATCAACGTGCCCGAGCTGTACAGCGAAAACCCTGCCGGCGCCTACCACTACAGCAAGGGCATCAACCTGCGCGCCCTCGCCGCGTTCATCCCCGCAGCGCTCTTGGCCATCGTCCTGGCCCTGGTACCCAACTTCCAGAGTGTCGCGCCGTTCTCCTGGCTGATCGGGGCCGGCATCGCCGCCGCCCTGTACCTGCTGATCGCACCGCGCCACGCCCAGTACCACGACGTCAGCGGCGAGTGCATCGCCGTCGACCACAGCAGCCACTGATTTCAGGGAAGTCCGTCATGCGTATTCTGATCGCCAACGTCAACACCACCGCAGCCATCACCGAGGCCATCGCCGAGCAGGCGCGCAGCGTCGCCGCGCCGGGCACCGAGATCGTCGGCCTGACGCCCTGGTTCGGCGCCGAATCGGTGGAAGGCAATTTCGAGAGCTACCTGGCCGCCATCGCCGTGATGGACCGGGTGCTGGCCTATGACCAGCCCTACGACGCCGTCATCCAGGCCGGCTACGGCGAACATGGCCGCGAAGGCCTGCAGGAGTTGCTCAACGTACCGGTGGTGGACATCACCGACGCCGCCGCCAGCACGGCGATGTACCTGGGCCACGCTTACTCGGTGGTAACCACCCTGGACCGCACCGTGCCGCTGATCGAGGACCGTCTGAAACTGTCGGGCCTGTACGACCGCTGCGCCTCGGTGCGTGCCAGCGGGCTGGCGGTACTGGAGTTGGAAGCAGACCCAAGGCGGGCCGTTGAAGCCATCGTCGAGCAGGCCGAGCGCGCCGTGCAGGAGGACAAGGCCGAGGTGATCTGCCTGGGTTGTGGCGGTATGGCCGGGCTTGACGAAGAAATTCGCCAGCGCACCGGGGTGCCGGTTGTGGATGGCGTGAGTGCGGCGGTGACCATCGCCGAATCGCTGGTGCGCCTGGGTTTGAGCACTTCCAAGGTGCGCACCTATGCCACGCCGCGGGTGAAGAAGGTGCTGGGCTGGCCGATGCGGTTCGGCCGCTGAGCTGCCTGTAGCGGCCCTATCGCGGGGCAAGCCCGCGATAGGGCCGGCAAAGTCACCCCATCATCCTGGCCAACCGCTCGCCACTGCCACAGGCCAGGGTGAACCCCAACGCCCCATGCCCCAGGTTCAACCACAGGTTGCGGTACATCGTCGCCCCGATGATCGGCACCCCGGTCGGCGTCGCCGGCCGCATCCCCGCCCACTCCACCGCCTGGCCATAATCGGCCGCCCCGGGCAGCGTCTCCCCCGCCAGACGGCGCATGCTGCGAAGCCTGCCGGCATCCACCGTTTCGTCGTAGCCGACGATGTCTACCATCGCCGCCACCCGTAGCTGCTGGCCCAGCCGCGCATAGACGATCTTGCGCTCGTAGTCGGTCAGGCTCACGTCAGGCGCCCGATGGGCCTCGGTGACGGGTGCGGTCAGGCTGTAACCCTTGAGTGGATAAACCGGCACGTTCAGGCCGGGCAATGCCAGGCTGGCGCTGCGGTGCCCGGCGCACAGCACCAGGCGTTGGACGTCCAACTGGCGATCAGCGAGCGCCAGCGCCACCACCTCGTCCTTGCGCCGGATCAGCCGCGTCACCGCCTGGCCCAGGTGCAGCCGGCAGTGCCCCGACGCCTGCAGCCGCTCGGCCAGGCGCAGGCAGAAGCGGTGGCAATCGGCGACTTCCTCGTCCGGGGTGAACACACCGCCGATAAAAGGCGCCTCGGCCAACGCCGGGTCGAGCAGGCGCAATTGCTCGGCATCCAGCACCTGCTGATTGAGTGGATCGAGCAACTGTTCGCGCCCATGGGCGAAGGCCTGTCGGGTGCGGAAGGCGACCAGTTTGCCGTTGCGCCGCCAGGCAAAATCCGCCAGGCCGTCCTCCTTGCGCCAACGCGCCAGCGCTGCCTGGCTCTCAAGGGCCAAGTTCAACAACTGGGCAGCATTGCGCCGATTGACCCCTGTGCGGCAGGCCATGACGAAGGCCGCCAGCCAGCGCCACTGGGCCGGGTCCAGGCGCAGGCGCAAGCGCAAGGGCGAATCGCCCCGCAACAACCAACCAAGCGCCTGCCATGGCACTCCGGCATCGGCCAGCGGCGCCACATAGCGGTACGACAGCTGCCCGCCATTGGCGAAACTGGTGGCACTGGCCAGGCTGTCACGGGCTTCGACCAGGTCGACCGAGTACCCCTCGCGCACCAGCGCATAGGCGGTCGCCAGGCCAACCACCCCTCCTCCGATCACTGTTACCCGCTGGCTCATCCGTACATCCCTGTGCATGGGTTCAGCGCAAGACAGTAACAGCAGCTCAGGTCGGGCAGCCAGACGCGCCGTTGTCGAGGCCCTGGCGCACATTACGGCTGAGCAGGCTGGCCTTGCCGTCGTGCCAGGTCAGGGTGAGCACATACAGGGTGTCGAAGTCGTCACCGCTCCAGTCCTGGGTGATCACCCGCTCCTCACCCAGGGCCTTGCCGGCCACGGCATTGATCAGTTCCGGCAGGTAACCATGGGACCAGGCGGTATAGACGGTGGCATTGCGGTACTTGTCGCGCAGCAGTTCCCTGGCCAGGCCGTCGGTGTCGTTGGCGCCGTAGTCGATATTCACCGGCAGGCCCAGGCGGATGGCACTGGGGGTGATGGTCATCAGTGGGCGGATATAGCTGTAGCTCCGGTCCTGGCTGCCTTCCTCGACATGTCGCGAGGGGTTGGCGGCGAACACGTAGTCGGCCTTGCCGAAACGCTCCGGCAGCAAGGTGGCCAGGTCGATGGCACGGTTGAGCCCCTGGCAGTTCAACTGGCCCAAGCCTTCGCCAGGCTTTTCGGCGTGGCGCAGGAATACCAGGGTCTGGGTGCCATCCACCGGTTGCGCCCGGCTTTCGACCACATCCATTGCCAGGGGCACGGCCGCAGCGGTGAGCATCAGGCTCAACAGCAGGTGACGACGACGGCGAACGAAGGGGGGCAGTTTCATCTACGGCAGGCTCTTGTGACAGAAGGTATCGAGGCTCGCCACATGGCCTGCCGTCGATGCCGCAGGCGCCCTTGCAGTGGATGCCATCCCTGGCCGCGCGTGAGGGTCAGAGTGCCCTCGCCCCGTTTGGTTCCTCCCTGGATACAACTGCCGTTCCGTGACCAGCGACCACGTTAGTAGAGGACTGTTGCCAAATGATGTCCCGTGCCTCAATCGTCCCGGGTCAGTACTTCGAGCAGTTCGATCTCGAAGGTCAGATCGGAATTCGGCGGGATCGTGCCCACGCTGCGCTCGCCATAGCCCAGATGTGCCGGCACCAGCAGCTTGCGCTTGCCACCCACGCGCATGCCCATCAGGCCCTGGTCCCAGCCCTTGATCACCCGGCCGGTGCCGATCACGCACTGGAACGGCTTGCCGCGCGTCCAGGACGAATCGAACTCGCTGCCGTCGGCCAAGGTGCCCCGGTACTGGGTAGTGATCAGCGCGCCCTTGACCACGGCCTTGCCGTCGCCTTCCTGTAGATCGATGACTTGCAGCTCACTGCTCATGGCAGGTTCCTCGAAGCGGTTTTTCGTGGCCGCCCTTTTCGCAGGAATGCGCAGGTTTAGCAAGGCAGGTTGCCTCAGGTTGGGGCGAACTGCTTGAAGACCTGCTGGCCGGTGAGGTCCTTGGTTTCGTTCTTGAAGCAGTACCAGGTGGGCTTTTCATCGATGAAGATCTGCTCGGTTAAGGTCCAGTCTTGCTTACCGTCGAACAAGCCTACCGGCACAACGTACATATCGTCCTTTTTCAAGCGGTAGAACAAGTGCGTACCGCACTGGCCGCAGAAACCGCGCTGGGCCCATGGCGAGGAGTCGTAGACGCTGGGAGCCGGGCCCTCGATCTGCGGCGGCGCGGCGCAATGCACCGCCAGCAGCGGGCCGCCGGTCCACTTGCGGCACATGCTGCAGTGGCAGGCGCCGACGTGGGTGTGATCGAGGGTTACTTTCAGGCGTGTGGCGCCGCAGAGGCAGGTGCCTTGTTTTTCCAATGGCATGATCGAAGCTCCGTGCTGTTTGGGGGGCACTGCAGTATAGGCCGTGGTTCTCGAAGGGGCGTTTTCCAGGTTTTGCTACGGCGATGGGACTGCGGAATGTTCGACGATAGAGGCTCTGCGCCTGTGAGATCGAGCGCCGCCCGCGCGGCGCATCGCTGGCAAGCCAGCTCCCACATCTGTTTCGGGCCAGTTACTCCTGTAAGGTCATCATTGTCCGCCTTGTTGGTACGACGCGATTTCAGCGTGGGCGCTACCGCCGCCCCACATGACTCAAGGCATGCACCAAGGCCGGCGCCGGTACTTTCACAGGAATGATTGGCCCGAAACAAACTGTGGGAGCTGGCTTGCCAGCGATGCGCCGCGCGGGCGGCGCTCGATCTCACAGGCGCAGAAACGCTATCGGCGAACACCTCGCAGCCCTGACACGCCCCATGATGGTATCTACCAATACGAACACCGGGTTTTAAAGCAAACTCAAGCACGAACCGGCGTCAACACTGCCTCACCCGCAAAAAACGCCTGCAGATTCCGCAGCACCAGGTTCACGGTATCGCGCGCCGCCTCCGGGGACTGCCCGGCAACGTGCGGGGTGAGCACGGTATTGCCCAGCACCTTGAGCTCATCGGGCACGGCAGGCTCGTCATCGAACACATCCAGCGCGGCGCCGGCGATAGCGCCCTGCTGCAGGGCAGCGACCAATGCCTGGGTATCCACCACACTGGCCCGGGCAATGTTGACCAGATAGCCCTCGGCGCCCAAGGCCTCGAGCACCTGGGCATCCACCAGGTGGCGAGTGCCGTTGCCGCCCGGAGTGGCCACCACGAGGATGTCCACCGCGTCGGCCAGGTGCAGCGGGCTGTCGTACCAGGTGTAGGGCACATCGGTGCGCGGGGTGCGGCTGTGGTAGCTGACGTTCATGTCGAAGCCCAGAGCGGCGCGCCGGGCGATGGCCTGGCCGACTGCGCCAAGGCCGATGATGCCCAGGCGCTTGCCACTCACCGACGGGCTGATCACTCGGTTCCATTCACCCCTGCGAGTGCTGGCATCGGCCCTTGGGATGTCCCGCAGCAGAGCCAGCAGCAGGGCCATGGCATGGTCGGCCACCGCCCCGGCATTGGCGCCGGCGCCATTGGTGACAGTGATGCCACGGGCTGCGGCCGCGGCCAGGTCGACCTGCTCGTAGCCGGCACCGATCACGCAGATGATCCGCAAGTTAACCAGTCGATCGATTTCGACAGCCGTCAGACCAAGCGGGCCACGGGTAAGCACCACGTCAATCTCTGCCGCATGACGGGCAACGGCTTCGGCTCGCAACTGCTGCGATGGCGCACGGATCAATCGGTACCCTGCCCGCTCCAGCAGGGGAAGATAATCATCGACGGTTTCCACCAGAACCAGGACTGTCTTTCGCATGCCACCTCCAGTTCAATTCGGCAGCCATTATGCAGAACTGCCGGGGAAGGCGGTCAAATAACAACTCGAAAATGCTTGCCCTGGGTCGCCAGTTCCGCTGGCGCAGCTGCAGGCCCCTAGCCTCCACGTCACCTGGCCACCTAGCAATTTTGCCAGTTGTCGATTGAGCCACGTGAACTTAGTTTTATAAACACCTCAACTTAGCCAGACAAGAAAAGGCACTCACCTCCGGCCAGCACACAATAATTTCTCAGGAAGATCACTTGCCATGAAAATCTTCACGATACTTGGCCTTGCGCTCATGTTGGCTGCATGCACCCAGTTGCAGCCTGTACCACCTGTACACATTACTGTGGATGGGCCGACAACCGCTCAAGCCTTGAATGCGCGATATGCTGATACTCGGCAAAACTGCGGCACCCCGAGCATTCCAGCATTTCTATGCAGCGGCGTGGTTCTTCGCGCCACCGCATACTCGACCGCTTATGACCCCTGGGATGCCAGCCCGACTGCACAGGCCAGGGACGGCGTGTCGTTTTCATATCTACGCAAAGATTCAAAGTTTGGCCAACTGGTGTTCAGCCAAACCAATGGTTTTATCTTCTATCCCATCTTCGACATGCCGCCTGACAAGGTAAAACTGGAAGTGTTCTGCTCGTTCGTCATCGATGGCTGGACCAATAACAGACCCGATCATGGGTGCGGTGCCTACCCTGGATATCCGGTGAGCCAGCTGTGTCATTCGAGCAATATCCTCACCGCGGCCGACTGGCAAAATCACTATCGTGCAGTTGGTGGAGTGAGTCAGAGCCTGTGCGGTTTCAACGTGCGTGACAGTGCCAACGACCACGCGGGCCCCTCGTTCTACCAGAGCCTCCTCGCCAAAAGTACCGGCAGCCTGGCAAGCACACTGTTCGTCCAACAGAACGAAATAATTATCAAGTCCTGGACGGACGATACCGATGGCCGTTTGCCGATCCAGGCCTTCTTCTACTTGAACAACAGTGCTACCGGCCTGGCAGAGGCCAAGGACATCAAACGGCGATTCCTGGCCAAGACAGGCATCGACCTTCCATTGATCCAGGTCACACTGCCGCAAACAGCCTCCGCAGATGCGCGCTTCGATTATGTCGCCGCTGACAACAGGCGCGAGCAGGTCACATCAACACCCGTGCGCCCTGCGCCGCGAACCCAGGTTCCGGAATCCGGGCGATGCCCATCCGGCCTTGCTCCTTGCGCTTGATTGACCGATCGCAAGCCATAGCACGTTATCCGCTGCCACAGGAGACTGCATATGCTCGGCAAGTCGCAAACCAACAGAGCCATCTCGTTGCCCCTAAATTTCAAAGTGCAGTCGAATAGTTCGAAACCGCTGCCCGCCCCCTCGGTGGATGGGGTGTCCAACGGGCTCATCGACGGCGCCCTTACGTTCACCACGGTCCGTATCCCCCAATACCCAGGCATGAGCGTGGGTGACATCATCACGGTAATCTGGTCCGCGTCTCTGCCGACCCAAGGGAGGGTCACGGTAGAGGTCGCTGGGCCGCAAACGTTGAAAGTCGATGGTGCATTCATTGCAGGTAACCTGAACAAAGACGTTTCGGTTACTTACTCAGTCCCAGGAAGAGGCACGTCCGAGCCGCCCGTTGTGTTCCATGTGCAACCTGCGGCGATTGCTCCCGGTGAGCTGCTCATCCCAAAAGCGCCGAACAAGCGACTGAATATTCACAACGACATGTACGAAGATGACTTTCTTGTCGTCGAAGTTCCGCCCTATTCGGGCATGGCGCAGGGCCAATCCATCACGGTTGAGTGGATTGGCCCGTATTTCACTTGGACAAGTCCCGCTCAGTGGGTCGACAGTGTGAGGCGTTACCAGTTCAACATCCCCCGGCTTGAAGTAGTCGATGCCATCGGTAGTTCCATGAGTGTGCGCTACACCGTGAACAACACCTTCCTGTCGCCGATTTTCCAGTTGATCATCGATGGACAAGGAATGAACATGCCGCCACCGCAGTTCAACACGCTGGGCGGTGGACGTTACTCGGTTTCGCTACTTTCGCCTGATCAGCAGGTGGGTCACACCGGGCGCGTGCGCTGTTCAGGCTCGACAGTCCATGATTCGCAAACCCAACAGCTAGAGCCTGGCCGCAGAGAAGACTTCGACATTTCTGCGGCCTGGGTCAGTCAGAATGCAGGGCGTGATGTCTTGATCAACTATTCGATCTACCGCGGCAACGGTGAAAAGTTCAGGTTCTCACGAGTGCTTCGAATGAAATTGTGACACCACACCGAAACAGACCAGACTCATATCAGCACGATCCGAGTTGGCAACTCACTGAGCAAAAGCCCGACCCAACCCACCCGGCACACCACTGCTGTCGGTGTCCTGCCACGGGCCGTTGGGGCTCAGCGACCAGCTCCAGCCGTTGTTCCAGCGATAATAGGTGCGCTGGCGGTAGAAGGTGTTGGGCTGCTTTTCCAGCACATAGACACCCAGCTTCGGATCCCAGTGGCTAGCACCGCCAGGTGGCGGGGCGAAGCTGGCAGAGGTGCGCGGCATCGGCTTGGGCGACACTGCCGGGCTGCCGGGTGTGGGCTTGCTGCCCGGCAGCGGCTTGACCGCCGGCCCCTGGTGCGGCGGTGGCGTGCCCTGAATCGGCGGCAGCGGCTCGCGTTCGCCCGGCTGATGCACCGTACACGCGGAAAGACCCAATGCCAGGGTGATCAGGGTCAGGCGGACGGTGCTGTTCATGGCGCTGCTCTCTTATGAATCGGGGCTGTCGATGGTCAGGTGCTGGGTGGCCTGTGTGCCGGTGGCCAGCGGGGCACTCTGGCCCTTCCATTCACCCTGGGTCGGCTGGCCGGCACGGGAGACACGGGCAACCAGTTGGACTTCAGCGTAGTCCGACAGTTTCATCTGCGGCATCATCGCGTCGGCGTCCGACAGCTCCACCTCGATCGGCAACTGCGCCACGGTCACCCGCTTGGCCGCCAGCGGCATGGGCGGGCCATTGCTGGCGCGGGCGAAGATAAACACGGTGTCGTCCGGGCGCACCTTGTCCTTGAGCGTGGCGGCCAGTTCTACCCGCACTTTCAGACGTGCGCTTTGCTCGACCTTGCCGCCGCCAGCCTTGAGCTTGTCTGCGGCGCGGTCGATGCCGCCCTGCAGCGCGGCACGCGAGGCATCGCCCTCGGGCAGCTGCGCCAGCAGGCGCTGCCAGAAGCCGATGGCTTCCTGGTAACGCTGCCCCTCGAACGCGGCAATACCGCGCAGACCAAGGCTGGTGACTTCCTGCGGGTCGGCCTTCAAGGCCTCCTCGGTCAGCGCTTGCAACTGCGGGCTCCACTGCTTGTCGGCGGCGAAGTACAGCGCCTGGGCCCATTGCCCGAGCAGTTCCGGCTGGCGCCCGGCCAGGGACACTGCGCGCTCGAAGGCCTTGGCGGCATCCGCCGGGCGCTGATCGGCCATATAGGTGCGGCCCAGCATGTACAGGGCCTCGGCCGAGTCCGGCTGGGCCTGCACCGCCCGTTCCAGGCGCGAGGTCATTTCCTGCATGGATTGCGGCGCCTTGGCGAACTCCTGGGTCAGCTCGACCTTGTCGGCGGCGCCGAAGTGCAGGTACAGCCCCAGCGCCATGGCGGGCACCAGCACCGCCGCCAGCAGCGGGATGGCCTTGCCCAGGTGGCCCTGGCGGGCGGCGCCGTCGCGCTCGGTGTCGGCCAGCAGCTCGCGGGCCGCTTCGTCGCGGCCCTTGGCCAGTTGTTCGGCGTCGAGCACCCCAGCCTGCTGCTGGGCAGCCAGCTCGGCGACGCGTTCTTCGAACAGCGCCACGTTGAGTGCGGTACGGTCCTGCTCGGCCTGCTGGCGACGGCGGCCACGCAGGATCGGGAGCAGCAGAAATGCCAGGGCGGCGAGCAGCAGCAGGCCCGCGCTAAGCCAGAATTCAGTCATGGGTACGGTCTTTTTCCAGCAGTTTGGCGAGACGCTCGCGTTCGTCGGCAGACAATTCGGCGGGGCCGGCCGCGGCTTGGCCACGGCGGCGGCGCACGATCAGCGCCAGCACCACGAAACCGCCAGCCAGCAGGATGCCCGGGCCGAACCAGAGCAGGAAGGTGCGCCCACTGAGCGCTGGCTTGTAACGCACGAAGTCGCCATAGCGATCGACCATGAAGTCGACGATCTGCTGATTGCTCTTGTTCTCGCCCAGCATGCGGAAGATCTCGCGGCGCAGGTCGGCGGCAATCGGCGCGTTGGAGTCGGCGATGTCCTGGTTCTGGCACTTGGGGCAGCGCAGTTCCTTGGTCAGCTGCTGGTAGCGCTCACGCTCGGCTTCGTCGCGAAACTGGTAGGTGTCGATGGCTGCCCTGGCGGCGCCGGCCAGGCTCAAACCCAGCACGGCGGCGGCTAACCAGCGCTTCATGGCCTGGCCTCATCGACCAGGCCCTGGTACAGCGGCGCCAGCTGCTCGCGCCACACCGTGGCATCGACCACACCGACGTGCTTGTAGCGGATGATGCCCTTGGCATCGACCAGGAAGGTTTCCGGCGCGCCGTACACCCCCAGGTCCAGGCCCAGCGAGCCTTGCGGGTCGGCGATATTGAGCTGGTAGGGGTTGTGGAACTCGGCCAGCCATTTCAACGCGGCGGCGTTGTCGTCCTTGTAGTTGACCCCGTGGATCACCACACCCTGCTCGGCCAGCTGGTTGAGGTAAGGGTGCTCGACCTTGCACGACGGGCACCAGGTGCCCCACACGTTGACCAGCGCCGGACGGCCGAGCAAGTCGGCCTGGGTCAGCGTGCGGTCGCCCTGCACAGTGCCCAGCGAGAAGGCCGGGAACGGCTTGCCGATCATCGCCGAGGGCAGCTCGTCGGGCTTGAGGAACAGCCCTTTGTAAAGAAACACCGCCACCAGCAGGAACACCGCCAGTGGCACCACCATGACCCAACGCTTCATGCAGTTGCTCCAGACACGCCCAGGGCCTCACGCACCCGGGTCTTGACCTTGACGCGGTAGCGTCGGTCGAAGGCCGCCAGCAAACCGCCCAGGCCGGTCAGCAGACCGCCCAGCCAGATCCAGCGGACATAGGGTTTGATATGCACCCGCACCGCCCAGGCGCCGTTTTCCAGCGGTTCGCCCAGGGCGACATACAAGTCGCGGGTAAAGCCGGCATCGATGCCGGCCTCGGTCATCATCGACTGCTGCACGGTGTACAGGCGTTTTTCCGGGTGCAGTACCGAGACTTCACGGCCCTCGCGGGAAACCCGCACGGTGCCCTTGTCGGAGATGAAGTTCGGGCCCTCGAAGTGCTTGGCGCCTTCGAACAGGAAGTGGTAGCCGCCCAGCTCGACCGTCTCGCCCGGCGCCATGCGCAGGTCGCGCTCGGCGCTGTTGTTGCTCGACAGCACCACGCCCAGGGCGCACACCACCAGGCCGAGGTGGGCCAGCTGCATGCCCCAGTAGCTGCGACCAAGGCCGCCAAGGCCTTTGAACAAGCCCTTGTGGCGGGTCTTGTCGAGAATGTCGCGTACGCCGCTGAGGACCACCCAGGCAGCCAGGGCGAATACACTCAGGGCCGGCCAGTCGAAGTCATCGACCAGCAACCCGGCCAGCGGTGCCAGCACGGCGCTGCCGATCAGCACCGGGGTCATCATGCTCGCCAGCCATTTGCCGGGGGTGTCCTTCCAGCGCACCACCACACCCACGCCCAGCACCAGCATCAGCAGCGCCATCAGCGGCAGGAACAAGGCATCGAAGTAAGGCGGGCCGACCGACAGCTTGGCCCCGGTCAGGGCATCGAGCACCAGCGGGTAGAGGGTGCCGAGCAGGATCATCGAGGCCGCCACCACCAGTACCAGGTTGTTGGCCAGCAGCAGGGTTTCCCGCGACCACAGGGCAAAACCGACCTGGCTCTTGACCACCGGTGCGCGCAGGGCGAACAAGGTGAGCGAGCCACCGACCACGAATAGCAGGAAGATCAGGATGAAGATGCCGCGCGACGGGTCGGCGGCGAACGCGTGCACCGACGTCAGCACGCCGGAACGGACCAGGAAGGTGCCCAGCAGGCTCAGCGAGAACGCCGCGATGGCCAGCAGCACGGTCCAGCTCTTGAACACGCCGCGCTTTTCGGTGACCGCCAGCGAATGGATCAGCGCCGTGCCCACCAGCCAGGGCATGAACGAGGCGTTTTCCACCGGGTCCCAGAACCACCAGCCGCCCCAACCCAGTTCGTAGTAGGCCCACCACGAGCCGAGGGTGATGCCCACCCCGAGGAAGGCCCAGGCCACGATGGTCCAGGGCCGCGACCAGCGCGCCCAGGCAGCGTCCAGGCGCCCGCCGAGCAGCGCGGCAATGGCGAAGGCGAAGGCTACCGAGAAGCCCACATAGCCCATGTACAGCATCGGCGGGTGGACGATCAGGCCGAAGTCCTGCAGCAGCGGGTTGAGGTCGCGACCGTCGCCTGGCACCTGCGGCAACAGGCGCGCGAACGGGTTGGATGTGATGATCAAAAAGCTCAGGAAGCCGACGCTGATCATGCCCATCACCGCCAGCACCCGGGCCAGCATCACCTGCGGCAGTTGGCGCGAGAAGATCGACACGGCGAAGGTCCAGCCACCGAGGATCAGCGCCCACAGCAGCAGCGAGCCCTCGTGGGCGCCCCACACGGCGCTGAACTTGTAGTACCAGGGCAAGGCGCTGTTGGAGTTGCTGGCCACATAGGCGACCGAGAAGTTGTCGGTCATGAAGGCGTGGGTCAGGCAGGCGAAGGCGAAGGCAAGGAAGGCAAACTGCCCCCAGGCCGCCGGGCGCGCCAGGCTCATCCACAGGCTGTCGCCGCGCCAGGCGCCAAGCAAGGGCACCGTGGCCTGCACGACCGCGAAGCAGATCGCCAGGATCATCGCCAACTGGCCGAGTTCGGGGATCACCAGGGCCGCGTTCATGGCTTGGCCTCCGCCTGGCCGCTTTCTTTCAGGGCCTTGCTGACTTCCGGCGGCATGTATTTCTCGTCGTGCTTGGCCAGCACCTCGTCAGCCACCACCACGCCGTCGGCGTTGAGCTTGCCCAGCGCGACGATGCCCTGCCCTTCGCGGAACAGGTCGGGGAGGATGCCGCGGTAGGTGATCGGCACGGACTTGGCGTAGTCGGTGACCACGAAGCGCACGTCCAGCGAGTCCGCCGAGCGCTGCACCGAGCCCTTCTCGACCATGCCGCCGGCGCGGATGCGGGTGTCCAGCGGCGCTTCGCCGTTGGCGATCTGCGTGGGGGTATAGAACAGGTTGATGTTCTGCTGCAGGGCACTCAGGGCAAAGCCCACGGCCACGCCGACACCGGCCAGCAGGCCGAGGATGATGAACAGGCGTTTCTTGCGCTGCGGATTCACGGTTTGCTCTCCCGGCGCAGACGGCGCGCCTCTTCTTGCAGGTAGCGACGGCGGGCCAGCAGGGGCGCGGCGACATTCAGCGCCAGCACCGCCAGGCAGATGCCGTAGGCCGACCAGACGTACAGGCCATGGTGGCCCATGGCGAGGAAATCATTGAACGAGGCGAAGCTCATCGTGCTGCCCCCCGGCCCAGGCTGTTCATTACCTCATCCTTGACCCAACTGGCGCGGGCTTCGCGCTTGAGCACTTCGAGGCGCATGCGCAGCAACAGCACCACGCCGAAGAAGCAGTAGAAACCCAGCGCCGTGAGCAGCAACGGCAGCCACATCTCCACCGGCATCGCCGGTTTTTCGGTGAGGGTGAAGGTGGCGCCCTGGTGCAGGGTGTTCCACCACTCCACCGAGTACTTGATGATCGGGATGTTGATCACGCCGACGATGGCCAGCACCGCGCAGGCCTTGGCCGCGCTGTCGCGGTTACTGATGGCCTGGCCCAGGGCGATGATGCCGAAGTACAGGAACAGCAGGATCAGCATCGAGGTCAGGCGCGCGTCCCACACCCACCAGCTGCCCCAGGTCGGCTTGCCCCAGATGGCGCCTGTAACCAGCGCCACCGCGGTCATCCAGGCGCCGATGGGCGCTGCGCATTGCAGGGCGACGTCGGCCAGTTTCATCTTCCACACCAGCCCCACCACCCCGGCCACCGCCAGCAGCACGTAGCAGGACTGCGCCAGCATCGCTGCCGGCACGTGGATATAGATGATGCGGAAACTGTTGCCCTGCTGGTAGTCCTGGGGGGCGAAGGCCAGGCCCCAGGTGATGCCCACCAGCAGCAGCAGGATGGCGGAAACGGTCAGCCACGGCAGCATGCGGCCGCTGATGGCATAGAACCATTTGGGGGAACCCAGCTTGTGGAACCACGTCCAGCTAATTTTCATCAGGGTACATCCAGGGTGTTGGCCAGGCTGCAATGCCCGGAACTCGTTATTCGCCGACGCTGATCTTCAGGCCGGCGGCGATCGCAAAGGGTGCCAGTGTCACCGCCAGGGCCGTCAGGCTGGCGAGCCAGAGCAGGTGGCCGGTGGCCGGCATATTCTGCAACGCCGCCTGCAACGCACCACTGCCCAGGATCAATACAGGGATATACAACGGCAGAATCAGCAACGCCAGCAGCAAACCGCCGCGCTTGAGACCGACCGTCAGCGCCGCCCCCACCGCGCCCAGCAGGCTCAGTACCGGCGTGCCCAGCAACAGCGAAGCGAGCAGCACCGGCAGGCAACTGGCCGGCAAACCGAGCATCAGCGCCAACAGTGGCGCCAACAATACCAGCGCCAGGCCGGAAAAGATCCAGTGCGCCAGGACCTTGGCCAGCACCAGTAACGCCAGTGGGTGCGGCGACAGCACCCACTGCTCCAGCGAGCCGTCCTCGAAGTCGCTGCGAAACAGCCCGTCCAGCGACAGCAACACCGCCAGCAACGCCGCGACCCAGACCAGTCCCGGCGACAAGGTTTGCAACAATTGCGTCTCGGGGCCCACCGCCAGGGGGAACAGCGCGACCACTATGGCAAAGAACACCAGCGGGTTGGCCAGTTCCGCCGGACGGCGGAACAACAGGCGCGCTTCGCGGCGCAACAGCAGAAGGAATACGCTCATGCCGCCCATTGCCCCAGGTTAAGTTCACGGTAACCGGCAGGCTTGTGCGCGAGGCTGTGGTGGGTGGTCAGCACCACCGTGCCGCCTTGTTCGCAATGCGCCGCCAGGTGCGCCTCGAGCTGGGCGACGCCCTGCTTGTCGAGGGCGGTGAACGGTTCGTCGAGAATCCACAGCGGCGGGCTGTCCAGGTACAACCGCGCCAGCGCCACGCGCCGTTGCTGGCCGGCTGACAGGGTATGGCACGGCACATCCTCGAAACCGCGCAGGCCGACGGCCTCCAGCGCGCGCCAGATGGCATCGCGGCCCGCCGGCTGGTGCAGCGCGCAGAGCCAGGCGAGGTTCTCTTCGGCGGTGAGCAAGTCCTTGATGCCGGCGGCGTGCCCGATCCAGATGAGGATGCTGGCCAGGGCGTGGCGCTGCTCGGCCAATGGCTGGCCGCCGAGCAGGATCTGCCCGGCGGTGGGCTGCATCAACCCGGCCAGCAGGCGCAACAGGCTGGTCTTGCCGCTGCCGTTGGGGCCGGCGATCTGCAGCATGTCGCCAGGGCGCAGTTCGAAGTCCAGGTGCTCGAACAGCAGTCGCCAGTCGCGCTCGCAGGCCAGGCCTGCGGCTTGGAGGTGAAGGGTCACGGTTTCGCCTTATTCAGATTGGGCTCATGATCTGCGCCGCCTCTTCGCGAGTAAACCCGCTCCCACAAGGACCAACGCAATCCTTGTGGGAGCGGGCTTACCCGCGAAGCAGACGACACCGGTCTTGAACCCTTGTCTCAAGTCGCCCCCTGCCCTGCCGTTATACTGGCAGGCGGGCGGCCGGCATTATTACACGCGCTGTCCCGCTGCCAAGAGGGCGGGTTCGACAGGTTGTATACAATCATGACTGAAATCAATAGTCTCGGCGCACAAACTGCGCCAAGCCCCCAGGCGACCAGGGCCGCCATGACCGGTGAACTGCTGCGCCTGCTGCAATCGCAGCCCGATCTGCTGGCACCGGGCGAGACAGCACGCGCCGAAGTCATGTCACTGCGCCAGGTCGGCCAGGAATTCCAGCTTCTGCTGCGCTTGACCCAGACCAACGGCACCCAGACCCAGCTACAGGCCAGCGCCAGCCAGCCACTGCCCCAGGGCAGCCTGATCACCGTCAGCCAAACCGACAGCAACCGCCTCGCGGTGCTGGTGCAGCAGGCCAACGCCAGCAATATCGCCACCCTCACCCGCCTCGACACCCGCCAGGTGCCGGTCGGCACCTTGCTGCAAGGCAAAGTGCTGACCAGTCAGGCATTGCCGCAGCCCCCCGGAGAAGCAGCCAGCTTCCGTTCGCTGGTGAGCCTGCTCAACAGCAGCCAGGCCGGAGCCACCCTGACCATCGACAGCCCACGCCCACTACCGGTCGGCAGCCTGCTCAGCGCCCAGGTGCAAGGCGACCAGTCGCTGCGTTTCGTGCCCCTCAGTGGCCGTCAGGATCAACTGGCGATCGCCCAGCACCTGGTCACCCAGCAAGGGCAGCAGGCGTCACTGCCGGGGCTGCTCAGCGGCCTGCAGCAGATCGCCCGCTCGCCAGACGCCGGTGTCGAACTGCGCGCCAGCGCCGAGCGCCTGCTGGCCAGCCTGCCGGACGCCCGCCAACTGAGCGAACCGAAGAGCCTCGCCCAGGCGCTCAGCAACAGCGGCGCATTCCTGGAGTCCAAGCTGCTCGGCGGGCTTGCCAGCGGCGTGGCACCCGACCTCAAGGCCCAACTGGTGCGCCTGATTGCCCAGTTGCCGCCGCCACCGGCCAGCTCGCCACTCAGCCCGATGCTGACCAGCACTTCCCTGGCCCAGGCGCTGCCTGGCTTTGCCCGCAGCGCACTGGGCATGCTCGGCCAGGTCAGCCCACGCCCACAGTCGGGCCCCTTCCCGCTGCCCACGCGCCTGCTGCAGAAGCTGGAGCAGGAAGGCGATCTGCAGCAACTGCTGCGCCTGGCCGCCGGGGCCGTGTCGCGCCTGCAGAGCCACGCGCTGTCCAGCCTGCAGCAATCCGGCCAACTGGAAAACGGCAACCTGCAGACCACCTGGCAGACCGAAATCCCCATCCGCCACGGCCAGGAGTTCATCCCCCTGCAGGTCAAGCTGCAACGCGAGGAAACCCCGCAGCAGCAAGCCGACCGTGAACGTGAACAGCACGAACAGCGTGATCCGCTGGCCGCACTATGGCGCATCGAGCTGGCCTTCGATCTGGCCCCCCTTGGCCCCCTGCAAGTCCAGGCTCAACTGTCCCAGGGGCGCCTGTCGGGCCAGCTCTGGGCCGAGCAGGAGCGCACGGCACGGCTGATCGACAGCCAGCTCGGCGCCCTGCGCGAACGCCTGCTGGCCTGCGGCCTGGATGTCGGCGACCTGGAATGCCATCCCGGCACGCCACCGCAAGGCCCACGCACACGCCTGGAACAACGTTGGGTGGACGAGAACGCATGAAGCAGCCGCAACCACGCCAGGCCATTGCCCTGAGCTACGACGGCCAGCAGGCCCCCACTCTGAGTGCCAAGGGCGACGACGAACTGGCCGAAGCCATCCTCGCGCTGGCCCGCGAGCATGAAGTGCCGATTTACGAGAATGCCGAGCTGGTACGCCTGCTGGCGCGCCTGGAACTGGGCGAGCAGATCCCCGAAGCGCTGTATCTGACCATCGCCGAGATCATCGCCTTCGCCTGGCAATTGCGCGGCAAGGTGCCGGCCGGCTTCGACGACACACCGCCAGGCGAACGGGACATTTCCCCATCCACACTCGCCCTGCCCGAACCGCGACGATAACTATGTAGGGCCCGCGCGCCCCCGCCGCCTGCCACCTTTGCCAACTCGTTAACGGCTAAGGTGCACTACCTTGAATACTCCCATCGTCAACAACGCGGGTGTGCAGTACGTCCGCGACCATCTGCGCCACTTTCCTCGCCCCGACCGCATCGCTGCCGATGCCATCAAGGACTGGGCGGCCCAGCACCAGCTGAATCTGGACCCCGACCAGGTCGATGTGGTGACCCTGCACTACCAGTCAGGCAGCAACGCCAGCTGGGAGGGTATCGTCGTGCAGAAGCAGAGCCTGACGCAGGCCATGCTGTCGAACTGGCAAGGCGAATCCAACAACAATCTGGTTGGCGGATTGTTCGGTGAACCCTGGGCCGGGCATTTTCCCGGCAAGATCCGCCTGGTCGAAAAATTGCGTGAGCGCGAGTGGTACAGCAATGGCGCGGCCTACGCAGTGTACAACGGCCTGTTCCGACGCTCGCAGCCCCAGGAATACAGCCACAAGACCCATATCGATGTGCCGGCCGAAGACCTGCAGCGGTTCATCTGGAACCTGGATTTTCATACCCGCTACAAGGCCTTGCTGGACAGCTATTGGTCCAACCACCTGGACAGCTATCGCGTCAGCGCGCAGATCAACTTCCTCGCTGCCTGCAACAAGCAGGCAGCGCAAGGCAGCCTCAGCCGCGCCGGCGTACGCCTCGCCTGGCAGGCCGCCGGAGTGACCACCCGCCCTTCCAGCGTCCAGGTCCGCCCACTGAATGTGTATGGCTATACCGCGACCGACCTGCTCTGCTTCAAGGACAGGACCAGCGGCCTGACCCTGCTGTACATACCCGGCAACGCCTCGCCCCTGCATGAGTTCGCCAACGAGGCGCTGCTCAAGGAGTGGTTCGCGCAGCAGTGCAAGGACCTGCAAAAACGCCAGGCGCTGATGGAACACTTCGCCCAGGCCGATACGCCGGACGGCCTGAGCTACAGCGGCCTGGCGACTGCCCTCGACGGCCTGGCGGCATACCCGCGCAGCAACGACCTGAACCCTCAGCGCCCCGGGTTCACCACAGAAGGCCATTGGGCGCCTCGGGACTATGTGAACTACAAGATCAACACCTACAGCCCGCCCATCGCAGGCGAGCTGTTCCTGGCGCTGGCCCAGCGCCACAAACGTCGCAGCTATCAGGACGCGGACTTTATCGTCACCGACCAAAACGAAGTGCTCAAGGCGCGCTGGCGCGGCTACCTGAAGTCGGCGCTCGACTACCTGGCGCCCCTGGCGTTGGTGGTACCGGAACTGGCTCCGCTGTTCGCCATCGGCGGCATGGCGCAATTCGGCCTCGGGCTGGATCAGGCCATCCACGGCAAGAGCCAGGCGCAACAGGCCGCGGGCGTGCAAGTGGCCGCCTTCGGCCTGCTCAACGCCGCGCCCCTGTTGCACCAACTCGCCCAGGAATCACCCTTGCTGCTGAGTTTCAAGGACGAACGCTTCGTCATGCCCAGCCAGGTCAACGGCCAGTTGGGTTATCCCATGGGGCCGGTCTCGCCGCCTCACTTTCCTGAAGCAATAGTCGAGTACTTTCACAACCCCGAACCGATCGCCCCACTGACTGACGCCGATCCACTGGTCAGCAGCAGGGTTACGCGCGCGCCGCGCTACGACGGCACACCCGACAGCCTGTATGCGACGGTCGACGGCTATGTCACCGAAATGATCTACGACGTGGAGTTCGATGCGTTCATCCGGGAGGACGAACTCAACCATGTGGACCCTAACTTCCATGTACCGGATCCAGAGACCAACCGCCTGATGGAAGTCGATGTGCGCACCCGCCCGGTCACCGACGCCATGCGCATGGGCACGTTGCGTGCGTTGGGTATCGACCTGCACCTGCCGATCGAGTACCCCACCATCGACGCCACGGCACTGCAGCCGATCCCCAAACAGGTATCGAGCATCTGGGTCGGTGACAAGGTGATCAGTCCAGCGCTGCTGACCAACCTCGGAAGGAACGCCACGCGCCTGAGTGAAAGCCAGTATGCCTACCGGTTGTTCCTGTCGAACACAACGCCCGAAGCCTACCGGGAGAACCTGCGCCTGCTCGCCGAACACGCACCGACCCTCCAGGTCATGACCCTGGAAGAACAGCCGTTCTACGCCAGCTTCCAACGCAGTCGCTACTTCGCTCAGTACCAGGCGGCCATCGACGGCAACAGTGGCGTGGCCACCAATTTTTCCTCTGCTTCGGACGTGCTGCGTTATCCGTTGCTCAACCACGAGGGCGGCCTGTACCTGGACGTGGACGACACCCTGCGCGAACCTGGCAGGCCGCTGATGATCAATGGCCAGCCACGGGGCGAGCCGGGCGAGGCCATCGATTCGATCGAATTGCTCGCCCCCAGGGATGGCCTGCTGCTGTACCCACCGGTTTCCAACGAAAAGCTCGGCATGCACTTGCTGTACAACACCACACCGATCGGCAGCCACCCGGGCAACCCACTGCTGGAGGCCATTTCGGAGGAAATGCATTCAAGGTTTGCCGCGGAGCCGGGCTTCTATGACAGCCGACCCGACCCACAGGTCGACCCGCAGGCCGCCTACGACTATGCAACGAGACTGAACAAGTTGACCGGTCCGGCCATGCTCAACAGCGTAATCGACCGGCACCTGCCACTGCAGGCCACGCTGCGCCAGATCACCAACCTGTATGGCATGCCCCGGGTAAACGCAGGGCACTTCGTCGACCTGCAGCGCTTCAACCAATTGCAGCACCAGTGGCTGCCACTGGGCCGCATCGTCAGGATCGGCGGCAGCCATTCCTGGGCCACCACCTGATGTCACTCAAGCCTGTCGGGGCCGCTGCGCGCCCCCGATAGCGACTCGGCGTGGATCACTCGCCGTGGTGCAGCTTGCGCATCAGTTCGGCCTCGGCCTGGGTCAGGCCGCAGGTTTGCGTGAGCTCCTCGACACTGGCCCCCATGCCTACCAGCTTGGCGGCCTGCGTGAAGGTGACGCTGTTGGGGTCGCGTTGTTCCAGTTGCTGGAGCTTCTCCGGCAACGGCGCGACCACCGCGCGCAGTTCGTGAATGGCCTCGCCCATGCGCACGGTACCGTTCTGGTAGTCGTCCAGGCGCTTGCCCAGGTCCTTGATGCGCTGATCACGCAGCGCATCGCCCTGGGCCTGCTGTGCCGCCAGCTCGCGCTGGCGCTTGCTGTAATTGAGGAAGAACCACAGGCTCAGCGCCCACAGCAGCGCCAGGAGGATGACAGCAGCCTCGAAAATCAACTCAGATGCTCTCCAGCTCGGACCACTCTTCCTCGGTCATCATCTTGTCCAGCTCGACCAGGATCAGCAGCTCGCCGTTCTTGTTGCAGACGCCCTGGATGAACTTGGCCGATTCTTCGTTGCCGACGTTCGGCGCAGTCTCGATTTCCGACTGACGCAGGTACACCACTTCAGCGACGCTGTCGACGAGGATACCGACCACCTGCTTGTCCGCCTCGATGATGACGATGCGGGTATTGTCGGTGATGTCCGAGGGCATCAGGCCGAAGCGCTGGCGGGTGTCGATCACCGTCACCACGTTGCCGCGCAGGTTGATGATGCCCAGCACGTAGCTGGGTGCGCCCGGCACCGGAGCGATCTCGGTGTAGCGCAGCACTTCCTGGACCTGCATGACGTTGATGCCGTAGGACTCGTTGTCCAGACGGAAAGTAACCCATTGCAGGATCGGATCTTCGGAACCTTGTGCAGACGACTTCTTCATTCCCCTAGCCCTCTCAATCCGCCTTCGGCGGTGTGCTCTGTATAGCCGCGGCAGTAGCGGCGTTGATTCAGTTGTGTTTGGTATTCATCTGCTTGACCGCGCCACTGGCGATCAGCTCGGCCAGCTCGGCGACGTCGAGCAGCGCGCACATGTGTTCGATCACCGTGCCGGCCAGCCACGGGCGCTGGCCACGCTGGCTGCGCCACTTGATCTCGTTCGGGTCCAGGCGCAGCGAACGGCTGACCTGGTGTACCGCCAGCCCCCATTCGTAGCCCTGCACCGAAATCACGTACTGCAGGCCCTGGCGGAAGTCCTCGCGGTAGCGGTCGGGCATGACCCAACGCGCGGTATCGAGGACCTTCAGGTTGCCCGCCTGGCAGCTGAGGATGCCGAGGAACCAGTCGGGCTGGCCGAACAGCGGCGTCAGTTCCTGACCGGCCAGCGAGTAGATCGAGCCCAGGCATACCAGCGGCACCGCCAGCGTAAGGCCGGCGACGTCGAACAGCAGGCATTCGAACGGTTCGGCCGCCCAGGCTGGTCGGCCGTCGACCGTGGCCGGTGGCACAGGCGCGGCGGGTGCTGGCAGGTGCACCTCGACCAAGGGTGCGACCGGTTCGGCGGCCTGCGCCTCGGCCGGAACGTCTTGCTCGACCACGCTGACCACTGGCTGGGCCGGCGGCAGAACGGTCGGCAGCACCTTCACCTGCGGCTCGGCAAAAGGCCGCGGCGCTGCGGGTGCCGGCTCGGCCTGGCGGCGGGCATCAGCGGCCTGTTCTTCGCGAACAGCCGCTTCGAATTCGTCGCTGGGGGCCTGGCTGGCCTGCTGCGCGACAGGCGCAGGTTCTGGCAGCTCGAACGACTCGGTGGCTTCCTGCAGCAGGCCATCAAGGTACGACTGCAGGGCCATTTGCGGTTTGCTGGCAATATGCCGGGCTTGGTTCATCAGGCCACCTGCAGCGCGGAGCGGTAAGTAAGCAGGTGTTTGAGCAGCGCCCGGTAGGCAATGACGCCACGGCTCTTGCCGTCGAACTGCGAGGGCGTGACACCATTGCGGCTGGCATCGCGCAGGCGCGTGTCAACCGGGATGTAGCCCTGCCAGACCTGCTCGCCATAGGTGTCGCGCAGCACTTTCAAAGTGCCCAGCGATGCCTGGGTGCGGCGGTCGAACAGGGTTGGAACGATTTGGTAGGGCAATGCCTGCTTGCGCGAACGGTTGACCATGGCCAGGGTCCCGACCATGCGCTCCAAGCCCTTGACTGCAAGGAACTCGGTCTGCACCGGGATCACCAGTTGCTGGCAGGCGGCCAGGGCATTGACCATCAGCACGCCGAGCAGCGGCGGGCTGTCGATCAGGGCAAAGTCGAAGTCCTGCCACAGCTGCGCCAGACTCTTGGCGATCACCAGGCCCAGGCCACTCTGCCCCGGCGACTGGCGCTCCAGCACCGCCAGCGCGGTGCTCGACGGCAGCAGCGAGATACGCTCGTCGCTGGTGGGCAGCAGCAACTGGCCCGGCAGCCCTTCGGGCACCGTGCCTTTATGCAGGAACAGGT
Organism: Pseudomonas sp. TWI923; assembly: GCF_039673365.1. NCBI lineage: Bacteria > Pseudomonadati > Pseudomonadota > Gammaproteobacteria > Pseudomonadales > Pseudomonadaceae > Pseudomonas > Pseudomonas sp. TWI923. The sequence goes on from NZ_JBDJLM010000033.1 coordinate 33,974, forward strand.
CGTAACAGCTGTGCTCGAGCGCGTCGGGGTTGTGCCCGAAATAGCTGGTCATCGAGCCGTGCGGGTCGAGGTCGACAACGACCACGCGCTTGCCCGCCTCGGCCAGCAGGCCGGCCAGGGCGATGGTGGTGGTGGTCTTGCCAACGCCACCCTTTTGATTGGCTACTGCCCAGACTCTCATAGGACAAATTCTATCTCGTTGATTTGGCGCGAGACTCTGTAGGAGCGGGCTTGACCCGCGAACACCGGCGAAGCCGGTGCCACTACCGCGCAGCCTGTTTCGCGGGACAAGCCCGCTCCTACAGAGGCCGCGCAAGACCACTCACCTGTATGGCCGTAAGCGTCGGGGAATTGACGAATCATTGCCCCGTCAGCGTTGCAGGTGTGACTGGTGCACTTTGTGTGCCAGCCCGGCGCAAGGCCGCATCCGGCGTGGCGTTGGCACTGCCGCTACCGGTCAGGCTGCGACGCACCTCGAGGTTGCGTGAAATCACCAGCACCACCCGACGGTTGCGCGCGCGCCCTTCGGCGGTGTCGTTGCCGGCCACCGGCTGGTACTCGCCATAGCCCACCGAGGCCATGCGCGCAGGGTTGACGCCTTCCATCGCCAGCAGGCGGACGATGCTCGCCGCTCGCGCCGAAGACAGCTCCCAGTTGGTCGGGTACTGCGCCGTGCGGATCGGCAGGTTGTCGGTAAAGCCTTCGACGTGCACCGGGTTGGCGAACGGCTTGAGGATCTTCGCCACCTTTTCGACGATCGAGAACGCAACATCGCTGGGCATGGCGTCACCGCTGCCGAACAGCAGCGAGGAGTTGAGCTCGATCTCGATCCACAGCTCGTTGCCGCGCACGGTCATCTGGTCGGACTTGATCAGGTCGCCGAACGCATCGCGCACATCGTCGGCAATGCTCTTGAGCGGATCGACACTGGCCTGAGCCAGGCCGGCGTCGGTCTGCTCGCTGTCCTTGACCAGCGGCTCGGCCGGCTTGACCGTGAGCGGGCGCTCATCACCGATGGGGATCGGCTTCATGCTGCGCTCGGGGTCGTTGAACACCCCGATCAGCGCCTGCGAGATCTGCTTGTACTTGCCCTCGTTGATCGAGGAAATCGAGTACATGACCACGAAAAAAGCGAACAGCAAGGTGATGAAGTCGGCGTACGACACCAGCCAGCGCTCGTGGTTTTCATGCTCCTCGGTATGACGACGACGGGCCATGGGTTACTCCATGAAGCCTTGCAGCTTGAGTTCGATCGAACGCGGGTTCTCCCCTTCGGCGATCGACAGCAGGCCCTCGAGCAGCATCTCGCGATAACGCGACTGGCGCAGGGTGACGGCCTTGAGCTTGTTGGCGATCGGCAGCAGGATCAGGTTGGCACTGGCGACACCATAAATGGTAGCGACGAACGCCACGGCAATGCCGTTACCCAGCTGCGAAGGGTCGGCCAGGTTGCCCATCACGTGGATCAAGCCCATCACCGCACCGATGATACCGATGGTCGGCGCATAACCGCCCATGCTCTCGAACACCTTGGCCGCCTGGATATCGCGGGACTCCTGGGTCAGGAAATCCACCTCGAGGACGCTGCGAATGGCTTCCGGCTCGGCACCATCGACCAGCAGTTGCAGGCCTTTACGCGCATAGGGGTCGGGCTCGGCATCAGCCACGCCTTCCAGGCCCAGCAGGCCTTCCTTGCGCGCGGTCAGGCTCCAGTTGACGACACGGTCGATACCGCCGGCCAGGTCCACCCGTGGCGGGAAGAAGATCCAGCGGACGATCTGCAGCGCCCGTTTGAACGACGACAGCGGCGACTGCAGCAGCGCCGCCGCCAGGGTGCCGCCCAGCACGATCAACGCCGCCGGGCCGTTGAGCAGCGCACCGACATGCCCACCCTCGAGGAAGTTACCGCCAACGATGGCGACGAAAGCGAGGATCAGGCCGATCAGGCTCAAGACATCCATCAGACGCACGCCTCGACCAGGTGCTTGCCGATCTCGTCCAGGCTGTACACCGCGTCGGCGAGGTTGGCCTTGACGATCGCCATGGGCATGCCATAGATCACGCAACTGGCCTCATCCTGCGCCCATACGGTGCTGCCACCCTGCTTGAGCAGGCGCGCGCCTTCGCGGCCATCGGCGCCCATGCCGGTGAGCACCACCGACAGCACCTTGTCGCCATAGGACTTGGCGGCGGAGCCGAAGGTGATGTCGACACATGGCTTGTAGTTCAGGCGCTCGTCACCCGGCAGGATTTTCACCGTGCCACGGCCGTCGACCATCATCTGCTTGCCGCCAGGCGCCAACAGGGCCAGGCCCGGGCGCAGCACGTCGCCGTCCTCGGCTTCCTTGACGCTGATCTTGCACAGTTTGTCCAGGCGTTCGGCGAAGGCCTTGGTAAAGGCCGCCGGCATGTGCTGGATCAGCACGATCGGCGCCGGGAAGCTGGCAGGCAGCTGGGTGAGCACGCGCTGCAGCGCGACCGGGCCGCCGGTGGAGGTACCGATGGCCACCAGTTTGTAAGGCTTGCGCTTGGGTGCTGGCGAATGGGCAGCCGCAGGCGCGGCGGTGCGCACCGGCGCGGCCGGGCGGGCAGGCGCGCTGCCGGCAAAGCTGCTGGCCGGGGCGTGGCTGCTGGCCGGTGCAGGCGCTGCGGCCGGCGCCGGGCTGGAATAGGCGCCGAAACGGCGGTTGCTGCGTGCAAGGGTGTGAACCTTCTCGCACAGCATTTGCTGGACCTTCTGCGGGTTGCGCGAAATGTCCTCGAAATTCTTCGGCAGGTAGTCCACTGCACCGGCATCCAGCGCATCCAGCGTAACGCGGGCGCCTTCATGGGTCAGCGAGGAGAACATCAACACCGGCGTCGGGCAGCGCTGCATGATGTGCCGCACCGCAGTGATGCCGTCCATCATGGGCATTTCGTAGTCCATGGTGATGACATCGGGCTTGAGCGACAGCGCCTGGTCGATAGCTTCCTTGCCATTGGTCGCGGTGCCCACGACCTGGATCGTCGGGTCGGCCGAGAGAATTTCCGAGACACGGCGGCGGAAGAAACCGGAATCATCCACCACCAGGACCTTGACTGCCATAAACACTCCATTAGGTGGCGCACCCGCCAGGGCGCGCCACCGAAATCAAATACGCCGGGCGGCGTAACGCTTGAGCATGCTCGGAACGTCGAGGATCAACGCGATACGGCCGTCACCGGTGATGGTGGCGCCGGACATGCCCGGGGTACCCTGCAGCATCTTGCCCAGCGGCTTGATCACCACTTCTTCCTGGCCCACCAACTGGTCGACCACGAAGCCGATGCGCTGGGTGCCCACCGACAGAATCACCACGTGGCCTTCGTGCTGCTCCTCGTGCGCCTGGTCCTGGACCAGCCAGCGCTTGAGGTAGAACAGCGGCAGCGCCTTGTCGCGGACGATCACCACTTCCTGGCCGTCGACCACGTTGGTGCGCGACAGGTCGAGGTGGAAGATCTCGTTGACGTTGACCAGCGGGAAGGCGAACGCCTGGTTGGCCAGCATCACCATCAAGGTCGGCATGATCGCCAAGGTCAGCGGCACCTTGATGACGATCTTCGAGCCCTGGCCCTTGGCCGAGAAGATGTTGATCGAGCCGTTGAGCTGGGAAATCTTGGTCTTCACCACGTCCATGCCGACACCGCGGCCGGACACGTCGGAGATCTCGGTCTTGGTCGAGAAGCCCGGGGCGAAGATCAGGTTGTAACAGTCCGACTCGCTCAGGCGGTCGGCGGCGTCCTTGTCCATCAGGCCCTTCTCGACGGCCTTGGCACGCAGCACGCTTGGGTCCATGCCCTTGCCGTCGTCGGAGATCGACAACAGGATGTGGTCGCCTTCCTGTTCCGCCGACAGCACCACGCGGCCGGTACGGGCCTTGCCCGAAGCTTCGCGCTCGTCGGGCATCTCTACACCATGGTCGACGGCGTTGCGCACCAAGTGCACCAACGGGTCGGCCAGGGCCTCGACGAGGTTCTTGTCGAGGTCGGTCTCTTCACCGACCAGTTCCAGGTTGATCTCTTTCTTGAGCTGGCGCGCCAGGTCACGAACCAGGCGCGGGAAGCGACCGAAGACCTTCTTGATCGGCTGCATGCGGGTCTTCATGACCGCGGTCTGCAGGTCGGCGGTGACCACGTCGAGGTTGGACACGGCCTTGGACATGGCCTCGTCGCCGCTGTTCAGGCCCAGGCGTACCAGGCGATTACGCACCAGCACCAGTTCGCCGACCATGTTCATGATCTCGTCCAGGCGCGCAGTGTCGACCCGCACCGTTGTTTCCGCTTCGCTGGCGCCATGCTTCTCGGCGGCCGGTGCCGGGGCACGGGCAGGAGCCGCAGCGGCCGGCTTGGCGGCAGCAGCCGGGGCCGGGGCCGGTGCGGCAGCTGGCGCAGGTGCAGGCTTGGCCACAGGCTTTGCTTCTGCCTTGGGCGCGGTCGCCACGGCGGCAGCGGGTGCTTCGGCAACCGCCGCATCAGCGGAGAACTTGCCCTTGCCATGCAACTGGTCCAGCAGCGCTTCGAATTCATGCTCGCTGATGTCATCGCCCCCAGCAGCAGGCGCGGCACTTGCAGCCGGCGCGGCAGCGCCCTGCAGTGCATCGACGGCGAAGGTGCCCTTGCCGTGCAACTGGTCAAGCAACGACTCGAATTCGTCGTCGGTAATCTCGTCGCTGGCTGCAGCGGGAGCGGCAGTTGCCGGCTCGCTGGCCGCCACTTCGGTCGAAAACTGGCCTTTGCCGTGCAACTGGTCGAGCAGGTTTTCGAACTCGGCGTCGGTGATCTCGTCACCGCCGGTGACCGGCGCCTCGCCTTGCATCTGCTCATGCAGCTCGGCTTCGGCCTCGGCCTTGACCGCATCGAGCGAATTGAGCAGTTGCTCGAACTCGGTGTCGGTGATGTCCGGCTCGGCGCTGGCCTCGACCACTGGCGCAGCCTCGACCTCGGCGGCTGGCGCCTGGGCGGCACCCGGTTCGGCCAGGCGCGACAGCGCCGCCAGCAGCTCCGGGGTAGCCGGGGTGACATCGGTGCGCTCACGCACCTGGCCGAACATGCTGTTGACCGTGTCGAGCGCTTCGAGCACCACGTCCATCAGTTCCGCGTCGACCCGGCGCTCACCTTTGCGCAGGATGTCGAACACGTTTTCGGCGATGTGGCAGCACTCCACCAGTTCGTTGAGCTGAAGGAAGCCGGCGCCCCCTTTTACAGTGTGGAAACCGCGGAAAATCGCATTGAGCAGGTCCGCGTCATCGGGCCGGCTTTCCAGCTCGACCAGTTGCTCGGACAACAACTCGAGGATTTCGCCGGCCTCTACCAGGAAATCCTGGAGGATTTCTTCATCGGCGCCGAAGCTCATTAAACGTGCTCCTTAAAAACCCAGGCTGGACAGCAGATCATCGACATCGTCCTGACCGGACACGACGTCTTCACGCTTATCGGCATGAATCTGCGGACCTTCACCCCGAGTCGGATGTTTTTCTTCATCTTTTTCAGCGCGCAGCTGCTGGTGGTCATGTTCGATACCGGCGAAGCGGTCGACCTGGCTGGCCATCAGCACGAGCTTGAGCAGATTGCTTTCTACTTCGGTGACCAGCGCGGTAACCCGCTTGATCACCTGGCCGGTCAGGTCCTGATAGTCCTGAGCCAGCAAGATATCGTTGAGGTGCCCGGCGACCTTGCGGTTGCCTTCGGCACTGTGCGTCAGGAAACTGTCGACACGCTTGACCAGCTCACGGAATTCCGGCGCCGCCACTTCGCGGCGCATGAAGCGCTGCCAATCGGCGGACAGGTCCTGAGCTTCGCTGGCCAGGGTGTTGAGCACCGGCGTGCTCTCCTCCACCAGGTCCATGGTGCGGTTGGCCGCGCCTTCGGTGAGGCGCACCACGTAGGAGAGGCGCTCGGTGGCATCGGTGATCTGCGAGACCTCCTCGGCCTGCGGCATCGCCGGGTCGATCTGGAAACTGACGATCGCACTGTGCAGTTCACGGGTGAGTTTGCCGACTTCCTGATACAAGCCCCGGTCGCGAGTCTGGTTGAGCTGATGAATCAGCTGCACCGCATCGCCGAAACGGCCGCGCTCGAGGCTCTCGACCAGTTCCTGGGCATGTTTTTTCAGGGTTGATTCGAACTCACCCAGAGAGTTGTTGGTTGACTCCATGGCGCCCCCTGAGGTGACTCAGCCGTTGACGCGTTCGAAGATCTTCTCGATCTTTTCTTTGAGCACCTGGGCGGTGAAAGGCTTGACCACATAGCCGTTTACCCCGGCCTGGGCCGCTTCGATGATCTGCTCACGCTTGGCTTCAGCGGTCACCATCAGCACCGGCAGGTGCTTCAGACGCTCGTCAGCGCGGACTTTGCGCAGCAGTTCGATGCCGGACATGCCCGGCATGTTCCAGTCGGTCACCAGGAAATCGAAGTGGCCGCTCTCCAGCATCGGCAACGCGGTGTTGCCGTCGTCAGCTTCCGAGGTATTGGTGAACCCCAGATCACGCAACAGGTTCTTGATGATCCGCCGCATCGTCGAAAAGTCGTCAACGATGAGGATTTTCATGTCTTTGTTCAAGTAGACCTCCAAGCAGTCTTAAACGCGCTCGGCGCCGAGCGCGCAGTCAATCAATTCGGTAGAGCAAAAAACGACTGCATCGAACCCGGGCTCAGCGTGCCCGCCATTCCCCCAGGCGGCCGCGCAAACGCGCCGCGCACTGGCTATGCAACTGGCTGACACGTGACTCGCTGACCCCCAGCACCTCACCGATTTCCTTGAGGTTCAGCTCTTCGTCGTAGTACAGCGCGAGCACCAGGCGCTCACGCTCCGGCAGGTTGGCGATCGCCTCGGCCAGGGCGCGCTGGAAGCGCTCGTCTTCCAGGTCACGCGATGGCTCCAGCTGGCCGCTGGCCCCGTCCTCGTGCAAACCTTCGTGTTCACCGTCCTGCAACAGGTCGTCAAAACTGAACAGGCGGCTGCCCAAGGTGTCGTTCAGAATCCCGTAGTAATCATCGAGACTCAATTGGAGTTCGGCAGCAACCTCGTGATCTTTAGCGTCGCGACCAGTTCTTGCTTCAACCGAGCGCATTGCGTCACTGACCATGCGCGTATTGCGGTGCACCGAACGTGGCGCCCAATCTCCCTTGCGCACCTCGTCGAGCATGGCGCCGCGGATGCGGATGCCGGCGTAAGTCTCGAAGCTGGCGCCCTTGCTGGCGTCGTACTTGTTGGCGACCTCCAGCAGGCCGATCATGCCGGCCTGGATCAGGTCCTCGACCTGCACGTTGGCCGGCAGGCGCGCCAGCAGGTGGTAGGCGATGCGCTTGACCAGCGGCGCGTAGCGCTCGACCAGTTCGTACTGGGCGTCCTTCGACGCCTTGCTGTACATCTTGAAGCCGCTCGCACTCATAGCACTGGCCCCGCGCTGGTGGGCTGCACCAGACGCTCGACGAAAAACTCCAGGTGCCCGCGTGGGTTGGCTGGCAGCGGCCAGCTGTCGACCTTCTGCGCGATGGCCTTGAAGGCCAGCGCACACTTGGACCGTGGGAAGGCCTCATAGACCGCCCGCTGCTTCTGCACCGCCTTGCGCACACATTCGTCGTAAGGCACGGCGCCGACGTATTGTAGGGCGACGTCGAGGAAGCGATCCGTGACCTTGGTCAATTTGGCGAACAGGTTGCGCCCTTCCTGCGGGCTCTGCGCCATGTTGGCCAGCACGCGGAAACGGTTCATGCCGTAGTCGCGGTTGAGCAGCTTGATCAGGGCGTAGGCATCGGTGATCGAGGTAGGCTCGTCACAGACCACCAGCAACACCTCTTGCGCCGCACGGACGAAGCTGACCACCGACTCGCCGATCCCGGCGGCGGTGTCGATCACCAGCACATCGAGGTTGTCGCCGATTTCGCTGAACGCCTGGATCAGGCCGGCGTGCTGAGCCGGCGCCAGGTGCACCATGCTCTGGGTGCCCGAGGCGGCCGGCACGATGCGTACCCCGCCCGGCCCCTGCAGCAGCACGTCACGCAGCTCGCAACGGCCCTCGATGACGTCGGCCAGGGTGCGCTTGGGTGTCAGGCCCAGCAGCACGTCGACATTGGCCAGGCCCAGGTCGGCGTCGAGCAGCATGACCCGGCGGCCGAGTTCGGCCAGCGCCAGGGACAGGTTCACTGAAACGTTGGTCTTGCCGACGCCACCTTTGCCACCGGTGACGGCGATCACCTGTACGGGATGCATGCTACCCATGTCTGTTGTTTACCTTGTCTTGCTTGGACCCAGGCCACATGAGGGGCTTGATGCTCAGCGCCGCGGCCAGGCCGGGCAACCCCATGATGTAGGTACTTTGCACAGTGTTCACCTTCACCCCGCCCGCTTGCCGGGGTTGTGGTAGAGATCAGCGAACATGTCGGCCATGGCCTCTTCGCTGGGCTCGTCCTGCATCTGTACACTCACCGCGCGGCTCACCAACTGGTGTTTACGCGGCAATTGCAGGTCATCCGGAATACGTGGCCCGTCGGTCAGGTAGGCAATCGGCAATTCGTGACCGATGGCCAGGCTCAGCACTTCACCGAGGCAGGCAGTTTCATCGAGCTTGGTCAGGATGCAACCGGCCAGGCCGCAGCGCTTGTAGCTGTGGTAGGCGGCGGTGAGCACCTGTTTCTGGCTGGTGGTGGCCAGTACCAGATAGTTCTTCGAGGCGATGCCACGCCCGGCCAGCGTCTCCAGCTGCATGCGCAGCGCCGGGTCGCTGGCCTGCAGGCCGGCGGTATCGATCAGCACCACGCGCTTGCGCAGCAGCGGCTCGAGCGCCTGGGCCAGGGACTCGCCCGGGTCGACGTAGGTAACCGGCACATTGAGGATGCGCCCCAGGGTTTTCAGCTGTTCCTGGGCGCCGATGCGGAAGCTGTCCATGCTCACCAGGGCGATATTGCTCGCGCCGTACTTGAGCACATAGCGTGCGGCCAGTTTCGCCAGGGTAGTGGTCTTGCCCATGCCGGCCGGGCCGACCATGGCGATCACCCCGCCCTCTTCGATCGGCTCGACCTCGGGCACGTCGATCATCCGCGCCAGGTGCGCCAGGACCATGCGCCAGGCGTGGCGCGGCTCTTCGATTTCGGCGGTCAGCTCAAGCAGTTCGCGGGCCAGCCCGCCCGACAAGCCCAAGCGCTGCAGGCGGCGCCAGAGGTTGGCCTGTTGTGGCTTGTTACCTTGCAGCTGGCTCCAGGCCAGCGAACCGAGCTGCACTTCAAGCAGCTCGCGCAGGCCGGTGAGCTCCGAGCGCATGGCGTCGAACAGGCGCGGGTCGACCGGCGCGGCAGCCGGTGCGGCAGGCGCCGCCGGCACGTCGACATGCGGCTCGACCAGCGGTTCGGAAGCGGTCAGCGACTGGCCGGCGAACAACTGCCGGTTGCCCTCGCCGATTTCGTTGCGCCCGCTGATTTCAGCCTGGGCGGTGACAATGCGCGACTGGGTCTTGCGCAACTCGTCCTCGAGCTCGGCATTGGGCACCCGTGGGGCCAGGGCGGACAGCTTGTAGTCCAGCGCGGCCGTCAACTCGACACCGCCAGCGATGCGCCGGTTGCCGATGATGGCGGCATCGGAGCCAAGCTCATCACGAACCAGCTTCATGGCCTGACGCATATCGGCGGCGAAAAAACGCTTAACTTGCATAACCCACTACCTCAGCCGTTGGGGCCCACGGTGGCAACAATGGTGACTTGCTTGTTGTCAGGTATTTCCTGATACGCCAAAACATGCAAATTCGGTACAGCCAGGCGACCGAAACGCGACAGCATGGCTCGGATCGGGCCCGCCACCAGAAGGATGGCCGGCTGGCCCTGCATTTCCTGACGCTGGGCCGCCTCGATCAACGAGCGCTGAAGCTTTTCGGCCATGCTCGGCTCAAGAAGAACACCGTCTTCCTGACCTTGCCCGGCCCTTTGCAAACTATTGAGCAAGATCTGTTCCAACCTTGGCTCAAGGGTGATCACAGGCAGCTCGGACTCAACGCCGACAATGCTTTGAACGATAGCGCGGGATAACCCGACCCGCACCACCGCCACCAGCGCGGCGGTATCTTGACTCTTCACCGCATTGTTTGCGATGGCTTCGGCAATGCTGCGAATGTCGCGCACCGGCACCTGCTCGGAAAGCAACGCCTGCAGAACCTTGAGCAAACCCGACAAGGAAATGACACCCGGCACCAGCTCTTCCGCCAGTTTCGGCGACGCCTTGGCCAGCACCTGCAGCAACTGCTGGACTTCTTCATGGCCGATCAGCTCATGGCAGTGCTTCTGCAGGATCTGGTTGAGGTGGGTGGCGACCACGGTACTGGCATCCACCACTGTGTAACCCAGCGACTGCGCCTGGGCGCGCTGACCCACATCGATCCACACCGCCTCCAGGCCGAACGCCGGGTCGCGCGAGGCGATGCCGTTGAGCGTGCCGAATACCTGGCCGGGGTTGATTGCCAGCTCACGGTCCGGGTAGATCTCGGCCTCTGCCAGGATCACGCCCATCAGCGTCAGGCGATAGGCACTGGGCTGCAGGTCGAGGTTGTCGCGAATGTGCACGGTGGGCATGAGGAAGCCCAGGTCCTGGGACAGCTTCTTGCGCACACCCTTGATCCGCGCCAGCAATTGGCCGCCCTGGTTGCGATCCACCAGCGGAATCAGGCGATAACCCACCTCCAGGCCGATCATGTCGATGGGGGTGACGTCATCCCAGCCCAGTTCCTTGGTGTCCATGGCACGCTGCGGCGATGGCAGCAGGTCCTGCTGGCGCTGAATCTCTTCCAGGGCCAGGGCCTTGGCCTTCTGCTGCTTCTTCCACACCAGGTAGGCAGCGCCGGCGGCCACCCCGCCCAGGCTGAGGAAAGCCATGTGCGGCATGCCCGGCACCAGGCCCATGACGATCATCAGCGCGCCGGAAACCGCCAGGGCCTTGGGCGAATCGAACATCTGCCGATTGATCAGCTTGCCCATGTCCTCGGAGCCCGAAGCACGGGTCACCATGATCGCGGCAGCGGTGGACAGCAGCAGTGATGGCAATTGCGCCACCAAACCGTCACCGATGGTCAGCAGCGCGTAGACCTTGCCGGCATCGCTGAAGGTCATGCCGTGCTGCAGCATGCCGATCAGCATGCCGCCGATGAGGTTGATGAACAGGATCAGCAGGCCGGCGATGGCATCGCCACGGACGAACTTGCTGGCACCGTCCATCGAGCCGTAGAACTCGGCCTCCTGGGCCACTTCGCTACGACGCGCCTTGGCCTGGGCCTGGTCGATCAGGCCGGCATTGAGGTCGGCGTCGATGGCCATCTGTTTGCCGGGCATGGCGTCAAGGGTGAAACGCGCGCTCACCTCGGAGATACGCCCGGCGCCCTTGGTCACCACCACGAAGTTGATGATCATGAGGATGGCGAACACCACCGCACCGACGACGTAGTTGCCGCCGATCACCACTTCACCGAACGCCTGGATCACCTTGCCCGCGGCGCCATGCCCTTCCTGGCCATGCAGCATGACCACTCGGGTGGACGCGACGTTCAGCGCCAGGCGCAACAGCGTGGCCACCAGCAGGATGGTCGGGAAGGCGGCGAAGTCGAGCGGGCGCAGGGCATAGACGCACACCAGCAGGACCACAATCGACAGGGCGATGTTGAAGGTGAAGAACACGTCGAGCAGGAACGGCGGTATCGGCAACATCATCATTGCCAACATCACCAGCAGTAACAGCGGCACGCCGAGGTTGCCCCTGCCGAGACCGGCCAGGTTGTTGCGCGCGTTGCTGATTAACTGAGTGCGATCCACCGCGAGTCCTCTTGAAGCAAAACTTTGACGCCTGGGTGGCGCCTGGCGCTGGCTTTGCAAGAAGCTTTCCAACTTTGGGGAAAGGCTGGAGAAGTGTTCGCCTTGAGAGGTTTTGCGCCTGTGAAATCGAGCGCCGCCCGCGCGGCGCTCGATTTGCGCCCCACCCCAAAAATCCAGGCGAACACCTGGTGCTCCAGACGCAACTCCCAGCCGCCCTCACCCCCCTTTCTTTTCAAGATTTTTACCCCCGCCCATTAGGCCCCGCACCCCCGGATAGATTAAAGTATCCCCCCGCCCGGCAACCGCGCCCCAGCGCACCCCAGGCCCACTCCCAGGAACCGTCGACGATGGAACACCGTGAGGCGCTGAACGCGCTGCGCACCTTTCTCTCTTCCCAGATCCTCGGCCAGGAAAAACTGGTCGAGCGCCTGCTGATCGTGCTGCTGGCCGACGGCCACATGCTGGTGGAGGGGGCTCCGGGCCTGGCCAAGACCAAGGCCATCAAAGAGCTCGCCGAGGGCATCGAAGCCGAGTTCCATCGCATCCAGTTCACCCCCGACCTGCTCCCCGCCGACATCACCGGCACCGAAATCTACCGCCCGGAAACCGGCAGTTTCGTGTTCCAGCAGGGGCCGATCTTCCACAACCTGGTGCTGGCCGACGAAATCAACCGCGCCCCGGCCAAGGTCCAGTCGGCGCTGCTCGAAGCCATGGCCGAGCGCCAGGTCAGCGTCGGGCGCAGCACCTACGAGCTGTCGCCGCTGTTCCTGGTGATGGCCACGCAGAACCCGATCGAGCAGGAGGGCACCTACCCGCTGCCCGAAGCCCAACTAGACCGCTTCCTTATGCACGTGAAGATCGGCTTCCCCGATGCTGCGGTCGAGCGGCGCATCCTTCAGCAGGCCCGTGGCGAAGCACTGGGCGGTGAAGTGAAACCCGAGCGGCGGGTCAGCCAGCAGGCCATCTTCGCCGCACGCAAGGAAATCCTCGGCCTGTACATGGCCGACGCCGTGGAGGAATACCTGGTGCAACTGGTGATGGCCACGCGTACCCCGGCCAAGTTCGATAGCGAACTGGCCGACTGGATCGCCTATGGCGCCAGCCCGCGCGGCTCGATCGCCCTGGACCGCTGCGCACGCGCCCACGCCTGGCTGGCCGGGCGCGACTTCGTCAGCCCCGAGGACATCCAGGCGGTGCTGTTCGACGTGCTGCGCCACCGCATCATCCTGTCGTTCGAGGCCGAGGCCGCGGGGGTCGACCAGGACCGCGTGGTGCAGCGCATCCTCGACGTCGTCGCCGTCGCCTGAACCCATGCCCACCCGCACGCTGGCCGACTCCGGCATCCGCATCGGCCTCGCCGACTTGATCGACATGCGCCACCGCGTGCGCGAAATCCAGCTGTTCTCGCGGCCCGGGCAACGCAGCCCGCTGGTGGGCCTGCACCACTCCAAGCTGCGCGGGCGCGGGGTGGACTTCGACCAGGTGCGGGTCTACCAGGCCGGCGACGATGTGCGCAACATCGACTGGCGCGTCACCGCGCGCACCCAGGAGCCGCACACCAAGCTGTTCCATGAGGAGCGCGAGCGGCCGATCTTCATCATGGTCGAACAGAGCCAGCGCCTGTTCTTCGGTTCAGGGCTGATGTTCAAGTCGGTGCTGGCGGCCCAGGCCGCTGCCCTGTTCGGCTGGGCCGCGCTGGGCCACAACGACCGTATCGGCGGGCTGGTGTTCGGTGACAACGAGCACCTGGAGATCAAGCCCCGGCGCAGCAAACAAAGCCTGCTGCAGTTGCTCAACCGCCTGGCGAAGGTCAACCAGGCCCTGCATACCGAAGCCCTGCCCCAGGCCGACAGCCTGGGCCTGGCCCTGCGCCGGGCGCGCGAGGTGCTGCGCCCGGGCAGCCTGGCCATCGTCATCTGCGACGAACGCGCCCTCAGCGCCAGCGTCGAGCAACACCTGGCGATGCTCTCGCGCCATTGCGACGTGCTGCTGTTGCCGGTCAGCGACCCGCTCGACCACGCCCTGCCCGCCGCCGGCCTGTTGCGCTTCGCCCAGCGCGGTGCGCAACTGGAACTCGACACCCTCGACGCCGGCCTGCGCCAGGCTTACCGCCAGCAGGCCGAAGCACGCATCGAGCGCTGGGAGTTGCTGGCGCAAAAACTGCGGGTAGTGCTGATGCCGCTGAGCACCCAGAGCGAAATGATCGAGCAACTGCGCGAATACCTGAATGCCCAGCGCTCCGGGAGCCGCCAATGAACCCGTTGGATCAGCTGCAGCCACTGATCGCCCCGGCGCCGATCGGCCTGTGGCCACCGGCGCCGGGCTGGTGGTTGCTGCTGGCCCTGCTGCCGTTGCTGGCCTGGGGTGCCTGGCGCCTGCGCCGCTGGCGCCCAGGCAAGCGCAAGGTGGTGCGTGCCGAACTGCCGCTGGACCCAGTGCGCGTCGAAGCGCTGGCAGAGCTGGCGCGCCTGCCGCGCCCCTACGACGGTGTGCCGGCCGGCGCCTGGCTGCAGCAGATCAACGCCCTGCTCAAACGCCTGTGCCGCAACCACTACCCCGGCGCCAACAGCCATACCCTCAACGGCCGGCAATGGCTGGCCTTCCTCGACAACCGCTGCCCGGCCGCCGGCCTGACACGCTGGATGGTGCTGGTCGAAGGCGCCTACAAGCCCGAGTGCAAGCTCGACGATAAAGCCATCGCCGGGCTCGCCCAGGCGGTCGAAATCTGGATCCGCAAGCATGTTTGAACTGGCCTGGCCGTGGCTCCTGGCGCTGTTCCCGCTGCCCTGGCTGGCGCGCCTGGTGCTGCCCGCCGCCGACAGTGGCGAGCCGGTGCTCAAGGTCGGCTTCCTCGACGAGCTCGAAGGCCTGGCCGGGCGCCGCGCACGGCTGAACCTGCCGACCTGGCGTCAACAGGCGCCGTTCATCCTGATCTGGTTGCTGTTGCTGCTGGCCGCCGCCCGCCCGCAATGGCTGGGCGAGCCGGTGCCGGTGTCGGCCAGCGGCCGCGACCTGCTGGTGGCGGTGGATGTGTCCGGTTCCATGGACTTTCCCGACATGCAGTGGCAAGGCGAGGAAATCAGCCGGCTGGACCTGGTCAAGGCCCTGATGGGCGACTTCCTCCAGGACCGCCAGGGCGACCGGGTCGGGCTGATCCTGTTCGGCAGCCAGGCCTACCTGCAGGCCCCGCTGACCTTCGACCGGCGTACCGTGCGCACCTTCCTCGACGAAGCGCAGATCGGCATCGCCGGCAAGAACACCGCCGTCGGCGACGCCATCGGCCTGGCGGTCAAGCGCCTGCGCCAGCGCCCGGCACAAAGCCGGGTGCTGGTACTGATTACCGACGGCGCCAACAACGGCGGGCAGATACACCCGCTGACCGCCGCCCGCCTGGCGGCCCAGGAAGGCGTGCGCATCTATACCATCGGCATCGGCGCCAACCCCGAGGCCAGCGGCACCCCCGGCCTGCTCGGGCTGAACCCGAGCCTGGACCTGGACGAGGCCTCGCTCAAGGAGATTGCCGACATCACCCACGGCAGCTACTTCCGTGCCCATGACGGCGCTGAGCTCAACGCCATCGGCGACACCCTCGACCAATTGGAACCGGTGGCCCAGCAACCCACCCAGGCCCGCACCGCCAGCGAGCTGTACGCCTGGCCGCTGGCCCTGGCCCTGCTGCTCAGCGTGCTGCTGGTGGTAGCCGTGCAGTGGCCGGACAACCTGCTGCAACGCCTGCTGCGCAAACCGCGCTTTCTGCAGCCGCACCCCGAATGGCGCCAGCGCCTCAAACGCCTGCGCCTGAGGAGGCGGCGATGATCGAACTCTGGCCGCAATGGCTACGCCCACTCTGGCTGCTGGTAGTGCCCCTGCTCGGCTGGCTGCTGTTCAAGCTCTGGCACCGGCGCAAGCGTGCCGGGCGCTGGCAGCTGATCCTGCCCCAGCAGTTCCACGCCGTGCTGCTCGGTGGCGGCAGCGGCAGCACCAGCAAATTACCCTGGGTCGCCCTGGGCCTGGCCTGGCTGCTGGTGGTGCTGGCCCTGCTCGGGCCAAGCTGGCAGCGCCTTGAAGAAACTCGCCAGCGCCCCGCCGACCCGCTGGTGATCCTGCTCGAGCTCACCCCGCAGATGCTCGCCGAAGACACCGCGCCCAACCGCCTGGAGCAGGCCCGGCGCAAGATCCTCGACCTGCTCGAACACCGGCGTGACAGCCAGACCGCGCTGGTGGTCTACGCCGGCTCCGCGCACACCCTGGTGCCGCTGTCCGACGACCTCGGCACCACGCGCAATCTGCTCGAATCAATCGACCCGTCGATCATGCCGCAGCCCGGCCAGCGCGCCGACCTGGCCGTGCAGAAAGGCCTCTCGCTGCTGGCACAGAGCGGCCTTGGCCAGGGCCGCCTGCTGCTGATCGGCTCGGCCCTGAGCGAACAGGAGCGCGACGGCATCACCAAGGCCCTGGGCCGCCAGGGCCCAAGCCTGTTGATGCTGGGCATCGGCAGCACTGAAGGCGCGCCCGTGCGCCAGGCCAACGGCGAGTACCTCAAGGACGATCAGGGCGGCATCCTCATGCCGCGCCTGGACAGCGCCGCGCTCAAGAGTTTCATCAATGGCACCGGCGGGCGCTACCGCCACGCCCGGATCGACGACCTCGACCTGCGCGGCCTGGGCCTGTTCGACAACCCGCGCCTGCTGCGCAACGACGGCCAGACCGTGCAACTGGACAGCTGGGCCGACCAGGGTTACTGGCTGTTGCTGCCCCTGCTGCTGCTGGCCGCCTGCGCCGGTCGACGCGGTTGGCTGTTCTGCCTGCCGCTGCTGCTGGCGCTGCCGCAACCGAGCCAGGCCTTCGAGTTCAATGACCTGTGGCTAAGGCCGGACCAGCAGGGCCAGCAGTTGCTCCTGCGCCAGCAACCGGCGGCGGCCGCGCGCCACTTCCAGGACCCGCAATGGCGCGGCATGGCCCTGTACCAGGCCGGCGACTTCGCGGGCGCCGCCGCCGCCTTCGCCCAAGGCAGCGACGCCGCCGCCCACTACAATCGAGGCAATGCCCTGGCCCGCGCCGGCGAGCTGGAAGCGGCGCTGGACGCCTACGAACAGGCGCTGGAGCGCCAGCCCGACCTGAAGCCGGCGCTGGACAACCAGGCCCTGGTCCAGCAGCTGCTGCAACAGCGCGAGGCCAAGGCCGAGGAACCGCCGGCCAATGCCGATGCCCAGGACACACCCGGCACCGACAACCAAGGCAACAGCAGTTCATCCAGCGCCCAGGGAACCCCTGGCGCCGATGAGCAGGCCCAGCCAGAGCAGTCTGCTGAAAATGCCAACGGCAACACCAGCCAGACAGCGCCCGGCACTGCCGGGGGCAACGATGACAGTGTCACCCAGCCGCCACAGCGGCCGGTCTCCACCAGCCTCGACGCCGAACAGCGCCAGGCCTTGGAACAATGGCTGCGCGAGATCCCCGACAACCCGGCGGAGCTGTTGCGGCGCAAATTCTGGTATGAACAGCAATTGCATCAGGAAACCTCACGATGAGTCGCCTCGGCGTCTTGATTTTCACCCTGCTGTGGGCCCTGGCGGCCCAGGCCGAGCTCACCCTAAAGGCCAGTGTCGACCGCACGCGCCTGGAAGCCGGCGAAACCCTCGAGCTCACCCTCGAGAGCCAGGACGTCACCCAGTTCGGCAAACCCGACCTGCATGCCCTCGACGCCGACTTCGAGGTGCGCGGCACGCGCCAGCTCAACAGCCTGCACAGCCTTGACGGCGAAACCCGCGCCAGCACCCGCTGGATCATCACCCTGCTGCCGCGGCGCAGCGGCAGCCTGCGCATCCCCGAACTGCAACTGGGGCAGTCCCACAGCCAGGCCATCGACCTGCAAGTGCAGCAGGCCGACAGCCAACGCCCGGACGTCGCCTCCCAGGTGTTCGTCGAGACCACCCTGGACAGCAACGAGGTGTACGTGCAGGCCCAGGCCGTGCTCACCTTGCGCATCTATCATTCGGTGGCGCTGTACGACGACAGCAGCCTCAGCCCGCTGCAACTGGACAACGCCAAGGTCGACCCGCTGGGTGAGTCGCGCACCTATGAAAAAGACATCAACGGCGTGCGCCACGGGGTGATCGAAACCCGCTACGCGCTCTACCCGCAGCAAAGTGGCGAGCTCGAAATCCCACCGCTGCAGTTCACCGCCACCGCCGCCGACAACGGCACGCAAGCGGCCGGCAGCCCCCGGGTCGGGCGCCAGGTGCAGGTCAGCTCGCTGCCGTTGCGCCTGACCGTCAAGGCAATCCCCGCCAACTATCCGAAAGACCGCCCCTGGCTGCCGGCACGCAACCTGACCCTGGAAGAGCACTGGTACCCCGACCCAGCAAGCCAGCCTACCCAGATCGGCGACTCGCTGACGCGCAATGTCACCCTGCGCGCCGACGGGCTGTCGAGCACCCAGCTGCCGCCGCTGCCGGCCACCGAGGCAGTCGGCCTGCGCCGCTACCCGGACCAGCCGCTGCTGCGCAACGAGATCAGCGAACGCGGCATGGTCGCCAACCGCGAAGAGCGCGAGGCGCTGGTGCCCACCCACAGTGGCGAGTTGGCCCTGCCGGCGCTGGAGGTGACCTGGTGGAACACCCTCGAAGACCACCTGCAGCAGACCAGCCTGCCGGCGCGCACCCTCAGCGTGCAGGACAACCCGGCGCTCAGCGCCGACACCCCGGTCGGCGACAGCAGCACCAACCACCTGTTGTGGCCCTGGCAGCTGGCCACGCTGATCCTGGCCCTGACCACCTTGCTCGGTTTCACCCTGTGGTGGCGCGCCCGCTCGCAGCCGGCGGTACTACGCGCCGCGCAGACCGGCCCGAGCCCGCGCACGCTGCTCGACGACCTCAAGCGCGCCTGCCAGGCCAACGACCCCCAGGCCACCCGCCAGGCGCTCGACGCCTGGGCGCGGCAGCAGCCGGAGACCCTGGCCGAGATGGCGGCGCGCTTCGTGCCGTTGTCCGATGCGCTGGATGGTTTGAATGGGGCGTTGTACAGCGAGAGTGGCCAGTACTGGCATGGGGATGAGCTGTGGCGGGCGATCGGCGACATTCCCCGGGCCGAGCAGGTGCTGGCGCCGGCGGGTGAGGCGGGGAGCTTGCCGCCGTTGTATCCGAAATAACCGCAGGTCTATCGCTTGAGGGCGGCGAGGTGCCAGGCGACAGTCTTGCAGCGCTCTTGAGATCGAGCGCCGCCCGCGCGGCGCATCGCTGGCAAGCCAGCTCCCACATTTGTTTCGGGCCAATTATGCCTGTGGGGGTACCGCTGCCCGCCTTGGTGCATGTCTTGAGTCTGGCGCAGGGCCTTCAGCGCCCACTTCGAAATCGAGTCGGGCCAACAAGGCGTGCAGCGATGTAGTCACAGGAGTGACTGGCCCGAAACAGATGTGGGAGCTGGCTTGCCAGCGATGCGCCGCGCGGGCGGCGCTCGATCTTGTAGGCACTACAACTCTTTCGGCGAACACATCACGGCCAAACCGATCCAACCTCAACACCACACACCCGGCTCCAAGCCCCCCCGATGAGTTACCATATCGCCCTCACCCCAATACCCCCTGCCGCTCATCCAGCGGATCTTCCATGCGTCTGTTTCACACTTCCGACTGGCACCTTGGCCAGAGCCTGCATGGCCAGGAACGACTTATTACATGCCTGCTTCCTCGACTGGCTACTCGGCCAAGAGATCCCCCAACGCAGGTCCTCGTGCTACCCCAAGCTCAAACCACAGACTACTGCAAGGCATCAAAGCCTTACCTGAATTATCACTTTCTCAAGGTACAACTCTCACAAATGACACCAAGAGAAAAAGCATTCCCAGCCCTATAAATAAAAAATAGCTACTCACTTTCATGCAGCATTTCAAATATTCAGGGAAATCTCGCCAGTCGTTAGCGTCCAACCATCCACGGCGGAACCCGTGTGATGGCCAAACCGCAGCAAGGCTCATAGCACTAACGATCAACATCCGAGACCGCAACCTCGTCGCCCCCCCAAAGAACAAGCTCATCCTGCAGGCCACTGCTGCGCCCAAAGGCACGACACATGACGTGAAAGTGGCGTGAACCCGCAATATAGGCATTAACGACGAGCCCGACAATCAACAAAAGAAATGGAGTCACCAGCAACAGCAGCTTTACAACAACAGAGCCCCCACTGACATCAATTATATTCAGCATTATAAATAACCCCCATCGAGCTGCTAGCGTTCGGCGTTTTCTGCGCACAAGGAAAGCCCGCATGACCAGCAACCGCTTCAAGGTCATTGCCGCAGGTGATCGCTATGGTCTATCGCATCGTGATCTACCGCAAAGGCCAAGTCCTCGACGGTGACCGCATCACCACAACCTCCATTAATAGCCGAGATGATTGACCCCGCAACTATTATGTCCGTTTCAGCTCAACAAATAGCTCAATGACGGCTGCCCAAACCAAAGAAACATAGACACAGACAATAGCGGCTCTTATACGCCTCTTGAGATAGGCAGGAAAGTTTTGATAGTCCTCCGAATCCAGATCACCCCGCCTAATCGATAACCCTGGCCAGATTAGCACTCCCGCAATAGCACCCACCGTCATCAATCGGAGCTTTAATGTAAACCCCCCTCCTCGCCTCAACTCATCATGCAAACATTTACTTCTCTGAAGCGCTTCACACATCAAATCAAAGTGCCTCGAGGAAGCGATATGCGCACTGATTCCTATGCCTGTGAGCCCAGTTAAAAAGGGTGTAATCAATACTGCGATTTTCACACCTGCCGGCCAATCATTCAGATCAATCATAGAATGTCTCGTAAATTGTCTCTCCAACATACTCAGCGGCTTGCCCCAAGAACGAACTGCCTGCAAAAGAACCTGCCCCAACTGTTGCTATTCCGCAGACTGCTCGCCCCCACGGGCCGAAGTAGCAAACGTACTTGATTGCCGACTGCCCGGCCAAAGCGCCAGCTGTTCCTCCGGCCAACCCTCCAGCAAAGCTACCTGTCTCAGTGAACCGAATCCGTTTGCACTCTTCGGTCTCCCCCGCCCGGCACGCCTCGTAGATCTTCATGTACAACGAAGTCGCCCCCACCCCCACCGCCACATGCCCGCCGTACTTCAGGTACTTGGTCATCTTCGCCATCTCATCCAGGTGCGTCGCATACCCAGGGATCGCCCCCGGAGCGCCGGCCTTCGACCAGTGATGCACCAGGCTCTTGGTCGAGATCCCCAGCCCACGACGCAAATCCTCGTGCTGCCCCAGGTTCAGGTACTTGCCGAGAAAAGCGCTGCGC